>JANODS010001330.1:0-2144 GCA_031412835.1 Acidobacteriota bacterium
TCCCGGTGAACCCTCTCCAGACACACTACCAAATCGATAGCGCCTGGAACTGGACCGTGGGCAAGCATACCCTCAAGTTCGGCTGGCACATCGTCCGCCGAGACGCCCAACCCTTCGTCAACGAAGCCGTCCGCGGCAACATGAACTTCAACCGCGCCTTCACCGCGAACCCGTCGAGCCCGTCCAACTCCGGCTTCGGCCCCGCTACCCTGCTTACCGGCTTCATGATCAGCGGCAACCGTTCCGGCTTGTTCGAGCCTTTCTACCTCCGCATCTGGGAGAACTCGCTCTACATCCAGGACGACATCAAACTCAGCCGCCGTCTCACCCTGAACCTCGGCGTCCGCCATGAGGTCTTCATGCCCGAAACCGAGAAATATGATCGCCTTGCCAACTTCGATCTCGGAGCTCAAAAAGTCATCTATGCTGGCCAAAACGGCGTATCCCGCACCGCCGGCAAGCAGACCAACTGGAAGAACTTCGGTCCCCGCATCGGCCTCGCCTACGACCTCACAGGCAGCGGCAAAACCATCATCCGGGGCGGCTACAGCTTGGTCTACTTTCCGGACCCCGTTACCGCCAATGGCCAAATCGGCCTGAATATTCCAACATTCTTCACGCAGTCCCTCGTCTATCCGGATTTCCCCGTCGGCATGCAAGGTGTTGCGACCATTGATAACCCGTTCCCCCTGCCCGTCGCCGTCCAGCCGCGCACCACGGCCGAACTCAACGCCCTCAACCCGGCTCCTCGCATCAACGGCCATTCGTTCCTTAACAGGACCCCGTACATGCAGACCTGGACCGCCAACATCCAGCGCCAACTCGCGCCCTCGCTCATGGTCGAAATCGATTACGCCGGATCCACCGGCATGAACCTCGCCCAGGCCTATAACCCGAACGAAGTCCAGCCCGGTCCCGGTGCCCTGGCGCCCCGCCGCCTCCTCCAGCCGCTGAACAACGTCAACAACATATTCTTCGTCGAGTACCGCTCCCGTAGCTCCTACCACAGCATGCAATTGAAGGGCACCAAGCGGTACGAGAACGGTCTCCAATTCCTCGCCGCCTACACCTGGGGCAAGTCCCTCGACTACACCGGCTCGGTCGGCTCCGGCGGCGGTGCCTCCGGTGGCCCTCAAACGGTCACCTGTCTCGATTGCAACCGTGGACCCTCGGGCTTTGACGTTCGCCATCGTGCCGTTTTCAGTTACGTTTACGATCTGCCCTTCGGCAAAGGCAAGAAGATGGATGCCGGGAACAGGGTTGTGAACAAGGTGATTGGCGGCTGGCAGATGAGCGGCATCACCACGCTGACGACCGGTCGTCCCTTCACCCCCGGCCTCGCGGCTGGTGTGAACAACGGAGCACCGAGCTGGCCGAATCGCTTGGCCTGTTCCGGCAAGCTAGACAATCCGACGGCCGACCGTTGGTTTGACCCGGGTTGCTTCGCCGCTCCTCCGGCGTTTACTTATGGCAACGTGGGCCGCGGCATTCTCTACTCGCCGGGCAACGTGAATTTCGACACGTCGTTTGTGAAGAACAACCGTTTCGGCGCGGGTGAGCGTTTCAACGTTCAGTTCCGCTTCGAGGCCTACAACCTTTTCAATACCCCTTATTTCGGCTTCCCGAATGCCTCCATCGGGTCCCCCACCGCGGGCCGGATCACCTCCACCGTCGGCGAAAACCGCAGCCTGCAGCTAGCGCTCAAGTTCGAGTTCTAGACCTCAAAAACGAACCCTACCATCCGGCCCGCCGCCCCCGCCAGGGTCGCGGGCCGGACTGAACGGAAGGTTCATCGCTCTCGAGTGAGGCACTGGTATGCCGTTGCTCGAGTGCGCTTCTTTCCCCGTTATCTGACCCCGCCGTCGCCCCCGGTAGCCTCCTTCGCGAGCTCGTCGCCGTGCCCAGCCGGATCCCGATCATGGCGGGAGCTCCGCCTTGCACCGCGGACCAATCTCCTACCTGCTCAATAGTTTACAGAGATGAAACGATTTGTCTATCGCGCTGTGATTCTGATAGCCTAGAGCGATCCTTCGCTTTGTTGCGAAAATCTGGTCAATCGAGGTTCCTCTATGAAGAGGTTGTTATCGTTTTGTTCTCTCCTCGCCCTACTGTCTCTTCCAATGCTGGCACAGACCTTCGGCGAA
>JANODS010001331.1:0-5287 GCA_031412835.1 Acidobacteriota bacterium
GCCAGCAGCCTCTGCACCATCAATTGTTCGGTCCCATGGCTCGCCGTCGTCAGGAACGCGCCCCCGATCAACCCGGCCCAAAAACTATACGGTCGCGAGAAAAACTCCTGCGACCACTCAAACCTGAAATCAAAGATCCGCAACTTGTTCGCCGCGCTGGCCGCCTCCATAATGTGCGGCCAACCGCCCGGGACGAGCTGGAAAATCACATACAAACTCACGAGCGCGCCCAACACGTAAAGGAACATCTGCACGACGTCCGTCCAGATCACCGCCGTCATCCCGCCTTCAAACGTGTAAAAAAGTGTGAGCGCGACGATCATCAAAATCGAAACCAGCTCCCCCGTCCCCAGCACAATCGAGATCACAATCGAGATCGCGAAAACCCGAACCCCCTCCGCCATCGCCCGCAGCAGCAAAAAACTTCCCGCGGTCAGCTTCCGAATATTCGGCCCAAACCGGCGCTGCATCAGCTCATAAGCCGTAAACATCTCGCCCCGAAAATACTGCGGCAAAAACAGTACGCTGATGATCACCCGCGCGATCAGATAGCCGAACACCACCTGCAAAAACCCAAAATCCCCTCTAAAAGAGATGCCCGGCGTGCCGATGACGGTCAATGTGCTCGTCTCCGCCGACACGATCGAAAACCCGATCGCCCACCACGGCGTGTTCCGGCCACCCAAGAAATAGTCCTTTAAAGTCTGCTGAGAATCACGGAATCGAGCACCGAACCAGGTGATGCCGATCAGGTAGGCCACGATGACACTGAGGTCGAGAATTCGCATAAGCGGAATTGGGAGTGTAACATGTCAAATGCTGGAACAATTTTCCGAATCGGTCCATCTAACCGCTGTGGAGTGGAATAAGCGTTGCGGCCTGGATGCGGATTCAGTTATACTCCGGCTTTGCGCATTATCACTCGGGAGGCAAGAGTGTTTTTCTGGAAAACTTTACTCGTGATCGGACTGGCGGCAGGGCTCGCCCTTGGCCAGGAGCCCAGCTGGGTTGATCGAGGCGAATACGAACTGGTAGTCGAGCAGATCGGCAAAGCGACCGACCCGGCCAAGAAGCTGGAACTGCTGAACCAGTGGAAGACTAAGTACCCGAAGACGGCATTCGCCATGCAGCGATTGGGCCAGTTCCTCGGAACGTACCAGCAACTCGGCAAAGCCGCCGAAATGCTCGGTATCGCCCGGGAAATCGCCGCCGCTGACACCAAGAACTTCACCGGGCCCTACTACATTGCCCTCCTGACGACCTCGATGCAGACCACCGACCCCGCCACCCTTGCCGAAGGCGAGAAGGCCGCCAACCTGCTCCTCAGCAATATCGGCGAATACTTTGCCGAAGCCAAGAAGCCCGCCGGTGTCGATGCCGCCGCCTGGAACAAGCAGAAATTGGACGTCCAGAACACCGCTTGGGCGACGATCCTCTACGTCGCGAACGCGTCGAAAAACCCGGCCACTATTGAGGCGACGCTCCGCAAGTATATAGATTTTAATCCCGCTAACGCCGAAGCTGCCTATAAGCTCGGCGCCGCCATTCTCGGCCAAAAGAAAGCCGAGCGGCAGCCTGAAGCCCTCTGGCAAGTGGCCCGCGCTTGCGCCCTCACCGGCCCCGGCGAACTCCCCGCCGCCAATAAGAAATCGGTGTGCGACTACCTCAACCGCGTCTATCCGCAGTATCGTGGCGACAAGAAAGGTCTCGATAAGCTGATGGCCGATGCAGCCGCGACGACGTATGCGCCCGCTGGCTTCGCCATCCAGACCAAGCAGCAGGAAGACATCGCGCAGCTCGAAGAGTTGAAGAAGACGAACCCGCAACTCGCCCTATGGGTGCAGTTGAAGCAGGAGTTGACCGGCCCCACTGCGGCTGAGAACTTCGAAAAGAATCTGAAAGGCGCGGCCATCCCCAAGTTGAAAGGCAAGCTTGTCTCGTTCGAACCGGCCCTGAATCCGAAAAAGCTCGTCATCGGAGTCTCCGACGCGACCACTCCGGAAATCACGATCATCCTCGAAGAGAATGCGGCGTTCAAGGGCAAGGCCGACCTTGGCATTGAGCTCGAGTTCGAAGGCATCGGCAAGGACTTCTCGGCCGATCCGTTCAACCTCACCGTCGAGTCCGAACGCGCGCAGATCACTGGCTGGCCCACCCCGGGTGTCGCCGGCGCAGCCCCCGCGGCCAAGAAGGGCGGCGGCGCTGGGAAGAAGGCAGCTCCGAAAAAGAAGTAGATGTTGTTTCGCAAGAACAGCAAGCGAAAAGGGTGGGGCCTCGGCTTCGCCCTTTTCGCTTTTGCGCCGCTCCTTCCCGCCCAAACCGAACTTCTCCCTTTCATCACCCCCGAACAGTGGACCGCCATCGAGTCCAACAACAACGTGTATGATGCCTGGCTCGGCAAGCAGTGGGAGCGAATCGGCCAAGTGCGCCGTGAACTCTACGAAGAAGAACGCCGACCCGTCCTCGACCCGCAAGCCTTCGGCCTCCGCTACGCCGAACTCACCTCCATCCGCCGCCAGGGCATCGCCCGCATCGCTGAACTTGCCGCCGCCAACCGAAAGCTCCTCACCCCCGCACAACTCGCCCCCATCAACGCCCTCGTCGTCAACCAACAACTCACCGCTCTCCTCTACGCCGCTCCCTGCGAATATTGGTTCACCCGACCGCCCACCGCGGAGGATCCCATCGACGTCTACGACGTAATTTATACCAGGCACCGCTTACCGGAGTGCGCCGCCGCCTCCCTCGCCGACTACCTCGACCTCTCTCCCGCCACACGAGCAGATTTCGCGGCCCGGCGCGAACAGCTCTTTCTCACATTCGACCAACTCCTCCTCAACTACAAGAAACACGTGGCCGCCTTCGAAGCCGCGCGCGAAGCCTCCCCTCTCGATCCCATCGAACTCGGTCGCGCTTCCGTCTCGATCCTCCAAGTCTTCCGGGACTTCGGCGACCGCCGCACCGATTTCATCAATCGCCGTCATGCCGACCTCACGCCCGCCCAACAAGCCAAACTCAAGGCGGTCAATGACGCCGTCCTCGACACCAGGCGCGCCGAACTGGCCGAATGCTACGGCCTGTTCGCCCAACCCGTCCCCATCATCCTTAGCGACCTGCCCTTCCAGAACTCCGCCTTAGTCAACGGCATCTACGGCTATTACCGCAGCGGCTGTCTCCTGGCCCCCCCCGTTTGATAGACTGCGGGCAAATGCTTCCCCGTCTAATAGCCGTCACCCTCTCCCTTCTCGCCCTCCTCCTAGCCCAAACCTCCACCGGAACCCTCACCGGCTCCATCACCGACCCCTCCAGCGCCCGCCTCCCCAACGTCGTCCTCAAGCTCACCTCCGAAGCCACCGCCGTCTCCTTCACCGCCCTCTCCAATTCCAACGGCGATTACACCTTCCCCCTCCTCCCCAGCGGCCGCTACACCCTCTCCGCCACCGCGAACGGCTTCCAGCCCCTCACCCAAAAAGGCATCACCATCGAACTCGCCCGCGTCTCCCGCCTCGATTTCGCCCTCACCGTCGGCTCCGTCGCCGAATCCATCGACGTCTCCAGCTCTGCTCCCCTCCTCGACACCGACTCCTCCACCGCCGGCCAATTCATCGAAAACAAAACCATCGCCGACATGCCCCTCAACGGTCGCCGCGTCGGCGAACTCCTCGGCCTCTCTGGCAACGCCGTCATGGTCGCCGGCGACGTCATCCGCCCTCGCGTCTCCCTCGCCGGTGGCCGCGCTGACCAGCAGCAATGGATGCTCGACGGCGTCAACGCCTCCAACATCGCTCTGGAAGCCCCCCAGGCCCTCTTCAACCCTCCTGTCGAATCCGTCCAGGAGATCCGCATCCAGTCGAACACCTACTCCGCCGAGTTCGGCAACTCCTCCGGCGGCGTCATCCTCACCACCACCAAATCCGGCACCAACAAACTCAAAGGTTCCGCTTACGAATACTTCCGCAACGAAAAACTCGACGCCCGCAACTTCTTCGCCGCCACCCGCCCCCCGCTCCGCTGGAACGTCTTCGGCTTCACCCTCGGCGGCCCCGTCGTCCTCCCCAAACTCTACAACGGCAAAAACAAAACGTTCTTCTTCACCTCCCTCGAATGGCAACGCCAACGCATCGGCGCCGTTCGCAATCAAAACGTCCCCACAGCCCTCGAACGCAACGGAGACTTCTCGCAAACCCGCATCGCCACCGGCTCCCTCCTCCCCATCTACGACCCCAACACGACCCCCCGCCAGCCCTTCCCCGCCAACACCATTCCCGCCAACCGTCTCGACCCCGTCGGCCTGAAACTCGCGACGTTCTACCCCGCCCCTAACTCCACCCCCATCAACGCCTCCGGAGCCCAAAACTTCCGCGCCAACGCCACCTCCGCCCTCAACATCACCACCTGGACCTCCAAAGTCGACCATGTCTTCTCCGAAAAAGACCGCATCAACGTCCGCTTCGTCCTCCACGATTTCCCCACGTTTGTCACCCCCGTCTACCCCGAACCCGCCGCCGACGGCACCGCCAGCACCTCCCTCCGCCGCGCCTATTCCACCCTCATCAACCAAACCCACAACTTCACACCCACCACCATCAACGATTTCCGCTTCAACTGGCAACCCCGCTTCTTCCGCTTGCTCTCCCCCGGCCTTGATGAAGGCTGGCCCACCAAACTCGGCCTCCGCGGCGTCTCCGACCGCGCCTTCCCCCGCGTCGCCCCCGCCGGATACGCCGCCCTCGGCAGCGCCACCCAGGAACGCATCCAGACCCCCATTTACGACCTCCACATGGTCAACGCCGTCACCACCTTCAAAGGCAAACACGCCTTCAAGTACGGCGGAGAAGCCCGCTGGGGCCGCAACGTCGACGTCTTCAACCCCTCGATTTCTGGCAACTTCACCTTCGGCGTCAACCCAACGGCGCTGATCGGCACCGCCAACACCGGCAACGGCCTCGCCAGCCTTCTCCTCGGTTTCCCCACCGCCGCATCCACCCAAAGCACCCAACCCCTCGATCGCAGTAGCTGGTACATCGCCGGCTTCGTCCACGACGATTGGAAACTCTCCAGCAATTTCACCCTCAACGCCGGCCTCCGCTGGGAAGCCCACACCCCGCGCCTCGACGCCAATAACCGCCAAAACGGCTTCTCCTACGAGCAGATAAACCCCGTCTCCGGCACCCCCGGGGCCATCACCTTCGCCGGCCTCAACGGCCAGAGCAAGACGGTTTACAACGGCGATTACAACAACTGGGCGCCCCGTCTCGGCTTCGCTTGGAAGCCCTTCGGCTCCACC
>JANODS010001332.1:0-1612 GCA_031412835.1 Acidobacteriota bacterium
GCCGTCGTCACTGTCTTCAACTCACCGTCGATCACCATCACGGCTTCCTTGTTAGCGATCGCCACCACCTTGCCGTCGCGGGTGAAGGAGAACTCGTTCACGTCGGCGAACTTGCGCTCCGTGCCTTCGGGCAGAGGGCGGATGACGAGCTCGCTGGGGCCTTTGCCGGTGCGACGGTAGCCGACCGCGTTGGCGACGTCTTCGGGGAAGGCAAAGCTTTGCACGTCGTCGATCCGCGTGATTTTTCCCGTCGCGACTTCGACGACGGCGAACCCGGACTTATCTTTCGGAGTGGCCTTCGGCGGGAAGGTCCCGATGAACAGGTAACGGCCATCGCCGCTGAAATCAACGCGGGGGCCGCGCGGCGCGGGGGTCCGTTCTTCGCCGCCTTCGCCATCGTCGTTGCGGGGGGGCATGGTGCCGATGGGTACGCGGACTTCGCGACCGTTGGCTAGTTCGCGGAGCACGACTTCGCCGTCGCCGGCCTGGGGCATCAGCGCGTAGGCGACGTACTTGCCGTCGCGTGACAGCTCTTGACTCTGAATCGACTTCCAGCCATCGAAGTCGGAAGAGGCGATTGGCCGTTTACTTTGGCCAAAGGCAGGCAACAGCATGAGCGCGGAGAGCGCGGCAAGACGACGAAGACCCATAAAGGCTACGATACACCCTGTTGTTCAAAGAAACTTCATGATATCCTTTCTCAAATCCTAGGAGGTCCATTATGAACCACCGAGTCTTATTGAGTACTCTCTTGATTTCCGCCGTGTGCTTCGGCCAAGCGGAACGCGGAACCTTTAACGGTTCCATCCTCGACCCGTCCGGTGCCGCTGTGGCTGGTGCCGCGGTCAAGATCTACAACATGGCGACTGGAGTAGAGTCGCCCGCCGCCGCTACAGAAGCTGGTGTCTATCGCATGCCGTCCCTTTCTCCCGGCACCTATCGGATCACCGTCTCCGCACCCGGATTCAAAACCTCCGTCCGGCAAAACATCGTCCTCTCGGTCGCCCAAACGCTCACGATCGACTTCACGCTCGAAGTCGGCAACCTAAGCGACTCCGTGACGGTCTCTGCCGAAACGCCGTTGCTCGAGACCGGCACGGCAGAGATCGGCTCTTACGTTTCGAAGAAGGAGTTTGACACTTGGCCTCTCACCGTAAGCGACGGGCGCCGTCAACTTCAACAGTTCATCTTCACGTCACTGCCCGGCACCACCGGAGGCACTTGGCAAGGGTCGATCAACGGCGGCCAGCAGTATTCGCACGAAATCCTGATCGACGGCATCTCGCTCGGCCGCATGGACCTCGCGGGTGGCGCCAACGGCGAGTTCAGCCCTTCTGCCGAGTCCATCTCAGAATTCAAATTGCAGACGGGTACGGTCTCGGCGCAATATTCGGGCGGCCAGACTGCGGTGGCTAACTTCGCGACCAAATCGGGCACGAACGAATTCCATGGCTCCGCTTATTACTACGGCCAGAACGATGCGCTTCGCGCGAATGGCTTCAGTCAGAACGCGGCCGGGGTAAGGCGGCAGCCCTTTAAACAGCACAACTACGGCTACTCCATTGGCGGCCCGGTGCTGATTCCGAAAATCTATAACGGCAAGAACAAAACG
>JANODS010001333.1:0-3400 GCA_031412835.1 Acidobacteriota bacterium
GGCAGCACCTCCACCATGGACCGCGAGAAAGGCTTCGCCGACGCGCTCAAGGCCGAGAGGTCGATACGCTTAGGCGGGGTAAGCCCGTTAAGCTTATCGACGAGGGTTTTGACGGCGTCGTGGCCCATGCGGACAGGGTCCTGGACCACCATCGCGTCGATGACTCCGGCTTTGAGGTCTTCGATCATGCCGTCGCTGGAATCGAAGGCCAAAAGGTGGACTTTACCACCGAGGCCACGGGACTTGATAGCGAGGGCGGCACCGACGCTGGAAGGCTCCGAGGAGCCGAATATGCCATTGAGTTTGGGGTGAGCCGTCAGGATGTTTTCAGCGGCGGCCATGGCTTTGGAGCGGTCGGATTGGCCATACTGCGAGGCGACGATCTTGATGCCGGGGAACTCGGCCTTGAGCGCGTCGGCGAAGCCTTTCTCGCGGTCCATGGTGGAGGTGCTGCCGGCAGCGTGGAGGATGATGGCAACATCGCCTTTACCATCGAGAATGCGGCCGAGGGTGCGGGCGGCGAGTTGACCGGCTTCGTAGTTGTTGGTGGCGAGAAAGGTCATGTAGTTGTCGCCATCGACGCCGGAATCGAAGACGGTGACGGGGATGCCGGCCGCGGCGGCGCGGTCGAGCGAGCTGAGGAGGATTTTGCGTTCAGTGGCGGCGACGGCGATGCCATCGACGCGGCGAGAGATGAAGCTATCGAGGATTTGGACTTGGCGGGTATAGTCGGTTTCCGAGGCCGCGCCGTTCCATTCGACCTGGACACCGTACTCTTCGCCGGCGGCCATGGCCCCGGATTGAACGGAGAGCCAGAAGAGATGCGAGGTGGCTTTGGGGACCACCGCAATGATCTTTTTGCCACTCTTCTGGCAGCCGCCAAGGGGAAGGAGGACGCTGAGGACGAGAACGCTGAGCAGGAGAAGGCTACTGCGCACACCAGCCCCCATCGATGAGGATGTCGGTGCCGGTGATGAAACCGGCATCGGGGGAGCAGAGGTAGGCGCAGAGTTCGCCGATCTCTTCGACTTTGCCCCAGCGACCGAGCGGAATTTTGGACATGAACATGGCGTTGGTTTCGGGGTTGTTCATCAGAGGGACGTTCATTTCAGTGGCGAACGGGCCGGGGCTGATGCCGTTGACGGTGATGCCTTCCAGGGCTAGTTCGAGCGCGAGGGATTTCGTGAAGCCGAGCAGGGCGGCCTTCGACGAAGAGTAGGCCGTGCGGCCACCGAGGGAGACGTGGCTCATGATGGACGTCATGTTGATGATGCGGCCGTAGCCTTTGCCTTTCATGTGGGGGACGAAGGCGCGGCAGAGGAGGAAGGCGCTGGATAGGTTCGTGCCGATGACGGCGTTCCATTCAGCGAGGGTGAACTCGTGGACGTTCTTCCGGATGTTGATGCCGGCGTTGTTGACGAGGATGTCGACGGTGCCGAAGGCGAGGAGGATGGCTTCGGCCATGGCGGCGACTTGGGATTCGTCGGTGACGTCGGCGGCGAAGCAATGGGCGGTCGAGCCGGCTTCGGCGACGAGGCGGGCGGTTTCTTCCATGGCGGCGACGTCGCGGGCGACGAGGGCGATTTGGACGCCTTTGGCGGCGAGGGAGACGGCCATGGCGCGACCGAGGCCGCGGCTACCACCGGTGATGACGGCTACTTTATTAGCGAGAGGTTGTAGGGACATGAGTTAGTTTCTTCTGGCGGCTTTGGCCGCGGTTAGGATTTGGTCAGCGACCGCGCGAGCGTTGTCGATGTTCTCCATGTGGAGGGGCGAGGCGTCGCCGGTGGCCTGGACGGAGAGGTTGCCGATGCCGAGGAGTCGTTGGCCGAAGGACTGGTCGACGCGGACGTCTTCGATCTTCGTGAGCATAAGGTTGCGCTGGGATTTGGAGACCATGCCTTCTTCGAAGCGGAGCATGTCATCGACGAGGGTGAGCCGGCGGCTCTGCAGCTTGAGAAGTTGAAGGGCGGCCCAGATGTCGATGGCGACGGGGAGGGCGAAGAGGCTCAAGAGGGATTCTGGCTTCCAATCCCGCGTATAGAGATAGTAGGCGATGCCGATGAGAAGTATGGTGGAGAAAACCAACCATCCCATGATGGCCTTGGCGGTCGATTTGATGACGAGTGGCTTCATGTGGGGCGTTCGCTATTATATGAGTTTCAGGAGGGAATATGTACTTTCGAGCTTTCGTATTGTCGGTGACAGCGGCTGGGCTGTGCTGGGGCGACTTCCGGTATGACCAGACGGCGCGGATGACCGGGGGGTCAATGATGCGGATGATGCAGATGGTGGGAGGGCGGGCGGCAGCGGAGCCGCAACTGACAACGATTGCCGTGAAGGGGAACCAGATGGTGACCCGGGGCAAGGACACGATGCAGTTGGTGGACTTGGCCGCCGAAACGACGACGACGGTGAACATGAAGGACCAGACGTACACGGTGATGACGTTTGCGCAGACCAAGGCGATGATGGAGAAGATGCTGGCGAAGGGCGGCGTGAAGGACACGAACGTCACAGTGGACGGGAAGGAGACGGGGAAGACGGCGACCGTGAACGGCATGAACACGAGCGAATGGTTCATGACCATGATCGTGGAAGGAGGGAATGGAGGACAGAAGGGCCAGATGCGGATGGAAATGAGCAACTGGATATCGAAAGCCAAGGTGGCGGGCTTCGACGAGGTGGCGACGTTCCAGAAGAAGATGGTGGAGAAGATGGGGTTGGCGAGCATGGCCGGGCCAATGGCGGGACCAATGGCGCAGCCGGGCATGGCGAAGGGCATGGCCGAGATGGGGAAGAAGATGGCGGAGATGGGTGGGGTGCCGGTGGTGACGGTGACGCGGATGATTCCGACCGACCCGGAGCAGATTAAGCAGATGGAAGCGATGCAGGCGCAGCCGGCGCCGGCCGCGGGGCAGCCGTCGATGGGGGATGCGCTGGCGGGAGCGTTGGGCGGGCGGTTTGGCGGGATGGGTCGGAAGAAGAAAGAAGATGCGGCGGCCCCGGCGGCAGTGGCTCCCGCGGCTCCCGCGAAGGGTGCTCCGGTGCAGGGTAGCTTCAGTTCGGCGGCCAGCATGATGGAGATGACGATTGAGACTTCGGGCTACTCAACGCAAGGCGTGGACCCGGGGCTGTTCGCGGTGCCGGCTGGCTTCAAAGAAGTGAAGGCTAAGGGACTGTAACGACACTGACGACGGGCTGGCCGGGGTAGATGCCTTCGGCCAGCTTTTCGTCAGTGACGACGGGGACTCCGTTGACGAGGACGTGCTTGATGCCGGTGGAGTACTGCCCCGGCTTCTGGTAGGTCGACCGGTCGCTGACGGTGGCGGGGTCGAAAATGGCGATGTCAGCGTCGGCCCCGACTTGAAGACGGCCCTTGCGCTTCATGGCAGGGGCG
>JANODS010001334.1:0-4817 GCA_031412835.1 Acidobacteriota bacterium
GGAACTCGTCGCCGGAGCCACCGGCGAGGGTGAAATCGCCGAAGACGGGGTCGATGACGAGGGGGAGCGAGGGGTCGAATGGTCGCGGTAGGGACGGCCATTTCTGACCGCCCCCCGCCCAGATCCGTACGTGCAGAGTTACCGCATACGGCTCCTGCATAAGGTCGTGACGCGAAGAAGCGTTCCTCGGGATACGGATGCAGAACGCGGCATGGCGGCATGTGCTTACGGGTGAGGCAATTGAAACGGGTCCAGTTGAGCCGGTGCCGTTAACTGCTGCGTAGTAAAGCATGCCGCCAAGCGCGGCAGACTTCGGCGCGAAAGCCACTCTCCGCCACCGACAAAATCGCCGCCACTCGTGGCCCCGCCTCCACGCTCCCCACATGGATCCAGTTCTTCCTCCCCAAAACCGCCGGTCGCATCGAATTCTCCGCCAAGTTGTCCGATAACTCCAACTCGGGATAATCCACGAAATAGAGTTGCTCTTCGGCAACACCCTATAACGTTCGGCCTTCAAGCGCTCCCAGATGTCCACCACTTTCTTCGCCGATTTTTCCCGTCTCAACTCGGCCCGCTCCGATCGCGATAACTGGCCCGCCCGCGCCTCCCGGTCTACCGCAAATAGCTCGTCGATCCGGCGCACAAACTCCGCCGCCTAACTGATCGTCGGGATGTACCTTTAACGCATCGATACAGTATCTACGGACATGCGCCCAACAGCCCGCATGCACCATACCCACCTCGCCAACGTGGTTGTACCCCGCATAACCGCTCTAAAACACGCGCGGCACCCCGCCGACGCGCCCCAGCGCAAACCGAAACACCACCGGGCCCTCCCGTACTCCGCATACCCCTGGATTCTCGAACTAACATAAGTAGGCCTGATGATTCTTCCCCTTATCCTCCCCCGGTCGTTGCACCGGCACCGTCGTTTAATCCGCTTTGATGTAACTTACTTGCAATATCGCCCACTGTAACACCGCGACGACAGGAGCTAGTAAGTCACCCACCGGCATCATCTACCCGTGTCAAGTATTGATGCTGGGTCACCCGGCTGAGTTCCACGCCCGCGTCGCGCAGGAACATCGCCCTCTGCCGATAGAGCGGAAAGCGAATCGCGCGGAGGACTTTCACCTCCGCGCGCTCCCATAACCGTACGTGAACCTCTCAGCATTCAGCCCTTGTCCATACAAAAGGAACCAATGAGCGAACAGATCCGGCATGTGCCAGACCACCCGTCCCAGCCGGTCCCGCGCGGCTTGTGGCATTTGCGTAAACCGCTTGAACTTCCGGCCCGCCCATCGAATCAGGAAGACGTCGATCCGCTGTAATACCTGATACAACGCCGATGTGAAGAAATGACTGTAGTAATTGATCCAGCTCAGCCACGGCCCCCTCGCCGGAACTGCAGCCATTAGGCCTGGCTGACGATTTGGCTGAGAGTTTGCCCCTGTGATTCGGCGTATCGATGAAGGTGTTCGATCAGTGCTCCTGGGAGCTTGCCGGTGAACACGACTTTGGCATCGACAGACGGGGCCGGTGCGTTGAGTTCTTGTGCCTCTTGGACATAACGGTGGGCTTGGCCATAAGAAATGCCAGCTTCCGCCGTTAGGCGTTCGGTCGCTTCGGGCGGCGACAATCCCTGCCGCAGCCAATCGAAGACCAAGTTCAGGCGTATGATTCGCTGGGCTTCGTTTGCCCTCGGCATATGACACAGAAATAGTACTATCTATTGCAGCCGTCAAGGCCGTTTCTCCTTTCGGCGGATGCCAACGACCCGGTCAAACCCGAAGTTCACTTTTGCGTTCAGGGAGGCAATAGACCCCCTTGTGGCGTGCCCTGTTCCCGAGGCACAACCTTGCCGTCTATACCCATCCCAGGTGCCTTCAACCAACGCTCGATGTAGAGCACCGTCCACCGATTCGTCGCGTGCTTCCGTACCGCCCGGAGCAGTAACTCCCAGTCAATGCGGGCAAAAAAGCTCTTGTCGTCGAGATCTAAGACTCAGTCGTAGCGCCAACTGCCCGCCCGAGCCGTTCGAACCGCGTCGATCGCGGATCTCCCGAGCCGGTACCCACAAGAATCCCGGTGGAACAAGAAGTCCAACACAGGTTCCAGCGTGCGGCGAACTACTTCTTGCGCAATCGGGTCAGCCACCGTTGGGAATCCCCAGCGCTCGCGTTCCGCCAATAGCTCTCGGTGTATCCACCCGTCGCGTTGGCGGCGGCATGTTACTACAGGACAACAATCGATTACAGAGTTTGTATAAGTTCCCGAAAAGCTGAGCCTCAAAATCCTGGATCCATTGTCCATCTACCCCAGCCGCTCGCTGGTTAGCATTCACACGTTGAAAGGCCTTCCAAACCGCTGCCTTCGGTATTTCGAACGGCTTTGCCTTGTTCATGCGGCTCCTCCCATTAATGGTTGGCCGCGTGCCAAGACGCGAACGCCACAGCCCCTTCGGTCCAGCACCATCACAATGCCTTCCTCCCTGTCGGGTCGGAGGTGGCGCGCTTGCGCGCTGGCCACCGTCCGCCACCCAAACTGTACAGACGGTCTTCCCGTATATAGCTTTCACGATGATGCGTTCCTGCGAGATGCAATCGAAGGAATCAGACTGATAAGGTTTACTAACCCGTACTCGCCGTACAGCTTGGTTTCCGGCAGCTGACGCTAGGCACCTTTCCTCCAGCGCTTAAATCGATGCGACAAAATGCGCCGCACGATCCAGCCGTCGAGCCAAGGGAAGAGCCTTCGGACACGGCTTTCTTGTAGTACTCGCCCCATTCTTGAAGTTCTTCACCAAGCAGCAGAATGGCAAATTTAGGAGGATTGCGAGGTGAACCGCCTCGGGTGCCACGGATGGTGTCTTGGAGGGTGGCGCTGGCCCGATTGAGCCCCTTGCAATCCGCGTGAAATGTGAAATAATAGCGACAGTTTCCCGGGAGTCACTATGTCGCGATACCTTTTCCTTTGCTTGGCCACCTGTCTGGCCGTTGTTCCCGCTGCCGCGCAACAAAGCCGCGCCAGCTTCTTCGGTCTCGTCACCGATTCCACCGGCGCCTCCATTCCGGGTGCCAAAGTCACCATCACCGCCGTCGACACCAACCAGTCCACGGTCGTTGAATCCAGCGGGGACGGCCTCTTTTCGGCCCCGTTGCTCACGATCGGAAACTACTCGATCACCGTGGAAAAGCAGGGCTTTAAACGCGCCGTGCGCAGCGGGCTAAATCTCCAGGTCGATCAACGCGCCGAGATCAATTTCAAGCTCGACGTCGGTGGCACCACGGAAACGATCGAAGTCCGCGGCGAAGCCCCGCTCGTCGACACCGGTTCGGCCACGGTCGGCAAGGTCGTCGAAAATCGTCGCGTCGTGGAACTCCCCCTCAACGGCCGCAACGCCCTCGCCCTCACCCTCCTTACGCCCAGCGTCAAATCCAACGCCGGCCCCACCAATTCCGGCTTCGCCGACCGCGGCATCCAGCTCAGCGCCATCTCGATCAACGGCGGGCCGAACGCCATGAACGCCCAGTCGCTCGACGGCGGCAACAACATTCAGTCTTACATCGGCGAAGTCGCCATCAGCCCCGCCGTCGACGCGGTGGAAGAGTTTAAGGTGCAGTCCGGAGCCATGTCCGCCGAGTTCGGCTTCACCGGTGGCGGCGTCATTAACATGGTCACCAAGTCCGGCACCAACCAGTTTCACGGCTCGGTCTATGAGTTTTTCCGTAACGACAAGCTCGACGCCCGCAATACTTTTGCGGCTGTAAAGCCCCCGTTCCGCTTTAACCAGTACGGCGTCGCCGTCGGCGGCCCGGTCATCAAGGACCGGACGTTCTTCTTCGGCAACTGGGAAGAGTACAAGTTCCGCCGCGGCGTTCCGCTGATCAACACCATGCCGACCGCCCTCCAGCGCACCGGCGACTTCTCTGACCTTTTTGACACCGCTGGCCGTCTCGTTCCGATCTATGACCCCAACACCACCCGGGTCAACCCCGCCGGAGCCGGCTTCGTCCGCGATCTCTTCCCAGGGAATCGCATCCCGACTAACCGCCTCGACCCCGTCGCCCTGAAGATCAACGAGTTCTATCCGCTCCCGAACCGTACCCCCACCAACGCCTTCACCAACGCGAACAACTACGGCAACATCGCCAACGAAATTCGCGCCATGCGGCAGTACACCATCAAGATGGACCACCGCTTTTCGGATAAGAACTCCCTCTTCGCCCGCTACTCCTACTTCCTTCACGAAACCGACAACGGCAACGGCAACATCTATCCCAACCCGGTGGTCTCGAAGCGCGACGACGCCCTCAACAACAAGAACTTCGTCCTCTCCGACACCCACACCTTCACTCCGAGCCTCCTGAACGAACTCCGCGTCGGCATTACCCGCGGCTACTTCCCCTTCATCGTCCGCAGCTTCGGCGGCGGTTGGCCAGCCAAACTTGGGCTGCCCTCCTCCGTTCCCGCTGATACGCTCCCCGCCATCGGCAACGGCCTTCCGCCGTTCAACACGGGTACGGCCGGCCTCCGCGCCAGCGTCAACACTCAGTTCTTCGACATGATCACCAAAATCGCCGGCGCTCACACCATGAAGCTCGGCCTCGACTTCCGTACCCTGCAGGGCAACAACCTCCAACGCTCCCAGCCTTCGGGCGGCTTTAACTTCAACTCTGGCTTAACCGGCAATCCGCTCTCCCCGGCCGGCAACGGTTCAGCCTACGGCAGTTTCCTTCTCGGCGAAGTCGCCAGCGCCACCGGCACCACTCATCTCGGGGAATCCCAGCGCGGCAAATCCTATTCCATCTTCTTGC
>JANODS010001335.1:0-4647 GCA_031412835.1 Acidobacteriota bacterium
GGGCGTTGATCCGGGTGGGCGAGACGAGAAAGAGCGGGGCCAGAACGCCATCGAGATATAGCTGCACGTTGCCGAGTTCAAGCGGCAACTGTTCCGCATTGGCCGGAGCGGCGGCGGTGACTTCGGCGAGATCGTCGCCGAGGAGCGAAATGACCGTGCCGGGTGCAACTTCGGCGGCATTTGTTCCGCCGTTGAGGGTTGCTCCGCCGGTGGTGAGCACGATGGTCGCGTCGGCCGGAGAGGTCGCGGTGGCGACCGTCACCCTATTACCGGCTTCCCCGCCCTGACGGGCGGTGAGCAGGATCGTACTTAGATCCGGGACTACCCGCGCCGTGACTAACGCGTCCGGCTTTTCATTGATCAGCGCGATCATTTTCTGCAGGACGTTGGGGACCCGCTCATCCTTGATGAGCTTGTACTTGTAATCGTTCTTGATCGAGCCGCCGTCACCGATGGTGATCGTAATTTCGTCGTTCTCTCGCAGCGTGCCGCTGATGGCCACGGTGGCGGTAGCGAACACGTCGAGGCTGGCGGCGTTCCGGACGCCGGTGTAGGGAATGGGTTGGTCGTGGGTCGAGAAGACCATCACGCGGCGATTGTACGGATCGGCGACGTACAGATTGGCCCCGTCGAAGGCCAGCGCCATCGGGGTCCGGATTTGATCCGAACTCGCGCGCAGGAGAGGGTAGGCGCTATCGGAGGAGCGGTTGACGGTCTCGGCGATCTGGCCGAGGATAACGTCAGCCTTCTGGCCGTTGCGGACAGGCAGGCTGTTGTAAACGAGCACGCGATCATTGCCGCCGTCCGAGATGAAGAGCTTCCGCCCATCGCTGAGGACGAACCGAGGGAACTCGATGGTGGCTCCGCAGAGGAGCGGGAAAACGTCTTTATTGTCGACCTTGCCGGAGGCGGGGCAAAGCTTATCGCTGTTGTTCGCGGTGGCCGAAACGAAGTCAGGCTGGCCGAGGACGAGGTCAGCGGGCTGGGTGTTTCGGGTGGGAATCGTGTTCCAGATGAGAACGCGGTTGAAGCCGAGGTCGGCGACGAAAACGCGTTGGCCGTCGCTCGTGACCGAAACCGGGTTCAGCATGTTTTCCGCTTTCGGATCGATACGGGTGACGGTGAGATCGAGCTCGATGCGGGAGGTGAAATCCGCCGCGCCGAGGACAAGGTCGGCAGCCTTGTTGTTGGCTGTCGGGAACGTGTTCCAGATGAGCACGCGGTTGTTGCCCGTGTCGGCAACCATCAGACGACCGCCCTGAATCCAAAGGCCTTGCGGGCCGCGCAGGCTGCTGGCGGTGGGAGGATTGGTGGCGCGGCTGGTGGTGAAGTTTTCCTGGCCCAAGACTAGATCGGCGGCTTGATTGTTTTGGGTGGGGATGCTGTTCCAGATAAGGATTCGATTGTTGTCGGTATCGGAGATCGCAAGGCGGACGCCGTCACTGGCGACGGCATTGGGTTGCCGCATGGAAGCGCTGGTGGGAATGAGTTTGAGATCGTTGGTGGCGAAGTTCAACTGGCCAAGGACCAGTTCCGCCGTGCCCCGGCAGGCGGGGCAGCGTTTGCCCGGAATCTGCGGGATCTCCCCGTTGACGGCATAAGCAATGGTGCCGCTGACGTTGCGGTACATCAGGACGCGATGGTTGATGGGCGAGGCACTGACGCGATTGGAGTCCGCAACGAACAACGTGTTGTTCGCTAAAGCGAGGCCTCCGACGCCGCCGAGGGTGTTCGGATCGAGGTTCGAAGCCTGCGAAGTGAACGTTTCCTGACCGATCAAAAGACGGGCCGCTTGGCCGGTATAAAAATCGGCGGGCAGGGCCACCGACGCAGTTAAGAGCAATATGGCGAAAGGCTTCATTCGGGGGAACTTCATCGTCGAATACACAATCTCTAAGTATAGCAGCCGACGTACCGAGGTACGGTTTCGTTGCGACCGTTCAAAAAGTTTACTTTCCGGGCAGGATTTCACCCCAGATGAGCTGGTACACCTCGAGCCCGCCTTCCACGCTTTTACCGGCTCGGACGAAGACGCGCTGGTTCACCGAGAGGTTGGCTTGGACGGAGACGACCCCATTTTCAAGGAATCGGGTATCGGGTCGGAGGCGAAAAGGGCGGGGGGCTTCCGTGCGAGTTCGGAGAGAGACGATATCCGCGGTGAGCGCGGTGACGACGGCGGAGAAGACGAGGTCGCCACGGGGCATGAGGTGTTCGGTGACGCTGCGGTAAACGGGGCGGCGCGGGTTCTGGGCCGGGGCGTTTGGTTCGGCGAGGCGGACGGTGCGGGCGTGGCAGCTCTGGTTCTGGCCTCGATTGACCAGGACTTCGACGCTGTCCTGGGGCGTGAAGGCGGTGAGGGTGACGCGGACCCGTTGGGATTCAAACCAAGTGCGCTCGTCGTAGGTGCAACGGAGCGCGCGCCCGAGTTCGTCGGTCAGCAGGAAGCTGCCGCGTAGGGTGCCGATGGACGGCTCGGTGATTTTCCCGCGGACGATGCCGCTCGGGAGTTGGTCTTCGGCCCCTAACGGGCTGAGGAAAACAGCGGCGAACAAGACCCAGCGCATGTGCCGATGCTACACTTTTTTCTTTGCAGGATCTACTCGTTTTGAACTCACCGTCCTCGTTTTCGCTCGCTCGCGCGGGCATTTGGTTTTTGCACTCGGGTATTCAGGAGCCGAACGGCGGCGTAGCGCGGTACCACTTGTCGGCGACGGGAAAAAATTTACCGGTGTCGACGGAGATCACCGGGTATGCGTGCAGCGCGCTTGCGTACCTGCACCGATTGACGGCCGAGCCGGCGTATTTGGCGGGGGCAGAGCGGGCGGCGATTTTTCTAACGGACGTGGCGTGGCAGCCGAGCCTTGCGGCGATGCCGTTTGAGGTGGGCGATCCGCTGCCTCCGGCGTACTTCTTCGATTGCGGGATCATTGTCCGTGGGTTGCTGGCCGTGTTTCGGCAGAACGGGAACGAACGATTGCTCGCGGTCGCCCGGCAGGTCGGGCTTTTCATGGGGCGGGCGTTTCGGGCTTCCGGGGGCAAGCTCCATCCGATTGTATCGTTACCTTCGCTGGAGCCGTGGCCGTACGAAAAGCGATGGTCGCGGGAGCCGGGTTGTTTGCAGTTGAAGTCCGCGATGGCTTGGGACCAATTGGCGGCATTTTTTCCGGGTGACCCGTTCTTGGATTGGTACGAGGAGGCGCTGGCTGAGGCGCTGGCCACGTGGGAGACTTTTTTGCCGGGCGACGAGGATCCGCTGCGCGTGATGGACCGGCTGCACGCGCACTGCTACTTTCTGGAAGGGATGCTGCCGCGGAAGCACCGATGGAACGTCGATCAGACGCTGACGGCCGCGATTGAGAAGACGGGCCGTTATCTGCGAGAGATTTCGCCGAAGTTTGAGCGGAGCGATGTCTGCGGGCAACTGCTGCGGGCTCGGCTTTACGCGGGCGGTGTCGATGTGGCGTTGGCGGCCGAAGAAGCGGCCCGATGCGCGAGTCATCAGGTTTTCGGCCCCGCGGCGATGAACGATGGCGGCTACTGCTTTGGGCGCCGGGACGGAGCGGCGCTGCCTTATATGAATCCGGTTTCGACCGCGTTTTGCTTGCAGGCGCTCGAACAGTGGCGGCAGTTTGAGTTGGGCGAATTTCCGGGCGAGCTCGCCGAGTTGATTTGAACGTGCGGTGCAAACTGGCCTTCGCGACGGGGTCGGAGGACCTGATCCCGACCTTGCTGGAAGAGATGGCGAAACTGCCGGGGGACGTGCCGATTCACGTCGTCGGCGAGTTTCCGCCTCCGACCGGAAAGTGGATTCCATGGAACCCGGCTCGGTCGTTTGCGGATAATTATGCTCGGCTGATGGCCGACCTGGGCGACGAAGAGGTGTTGTTCGCGGGGATCATCCTGCAACCGAACATGCCCTATTGGTCGATGCGGTGGGCGGCTTTGCGAGGGTTTGGGCGGCAACTCGTTTGCTACAACGACGATCTGAACCATTTCATGCTGCGGCCGGGATCGTTGCCGGTGATCGCGCGGCACTTGTGGTGGAGGACGAAGAACTTCGTCCGGTGGGAGACGCGGCCCGGGGGGACGGTCTATACGTGGGCTTGGCGGGCATTGCATCCGGGGTCTTTGCGGCGACCGATTTTTTACGCCATGGGACGGTGGGCGGGGCGGATCGCATCGGGGAAGGCGGCGGGGGTGGGCGCGCCGGAGACGCTTCCAGCGGGGATTTCGGTGGTGATTCCGACTCGGGACGGCTTGGAGCTGTTGCGGCGGCTATGGCCGACCTTGGGGTCGCCGACGGAGGTGATCCTGGTCGATAACGGGAGCAGCGACGGGACGGCGGCGGCGTTTCCCGAGGCGCGGGTGATTGTGTCGAAGGAGCCGCTGTCGTTTTCGGCGGCAGTGAACCGGGGCATCGCGGCGGCGCGCTACTCGCACGTTTGTCTGCTAAATAACGACATGGTGCTCGAGCCTGGGTTCTTCGCGGCGTTGCGGGCGGCGTTTGACCAGGTGCCGGACCTGTTCGGGGCGACGGCGCAGATCTTCTTTCCGGCGGGGAAGCGGCGAGAGGAGACCGGCAAGGCAATGTATTTTCCGGAGGCGGTGGACCATCTGCCGCTGCGGTGCGTGGAGCCGGTCGACGGC
>JANODS010001336.1:0-5865 GCA_031412835.1 Acidobacteriota bacterium
CGGGAGGCGAGAGGACTCGATTGGCCCGCATACTTGTTGCCCGGCTTGGCCCGATACGGGACCGAGACGGGCGTCGTCAACTGTTCGAACGTGAAGGAACAGATGCGCATTCCAGGATAGAGCGCCACCGGGACCCGGCCCAAATTGGACAACTCCAAGGTTGCCTTGCCCGTCCAGCCCGGATCGAACAACCCAGCGGTTCCGTGGACGATGATGCCAATGCGGCCCAAGCTGGACCGGCCTTCCAGGCGACCCAAGACATCGTCCGACAGATCGAGCCGTTCTTCGGTGATCGCGAGGCAGAAATCGCGGGGTTGGAGAATAAACGCTTCTCCGGGGGGGACGATGATGGTTCTCATCATTTCCTGGATGCCACCCTTGTCACGCGGGTCAATAAAGGCGAACCGAGAGTGCTCGAAGACACTGAACTCGTTACCCAAACGAAAATCGACCGAGCAGGAACCGAACTGCTCAGCCGGAAGTTCCGGCTCAATCCGGATCTTCCCCTCCGCAATGTAGCGCTTAATATCGATGTCCGAAAGGACCATGTAAATGCCGGAGGATGAGTTTGGTGGACGACATGGGATTCGAACCCACGACCCCCACGATGCGAACGTGGTGCTCTCCCAACTGAGCTAGCCGCCCACACGCGACTAATTCCAGTATACAAAACTGAAAGCCGTTCGTGGGCGGGTTACAATAAATTTTTGATGGCTGACGATATCCTCTTGAAAATGCGCTCCGAATGGGACGCCCGGGCTCGCGAAAACGCCCGCTACTACGTGAATACGGCAAAAGAAGACTGGACGGACGATGAGTTCTTTCAATCCGGGGAGCGCACGGTAGCCGAGGAAATCCTGACCGACATGACGAATATCTGTCAGGGCAGGGATCCGCAAGCCATGCGGGTGCTGGAGATCGGTTGCGGGGCGGGACGGGTTACCCGGGCCCTCGCGGGCCTGTTTGGCGAGGTCCACGCGGTTGATATTAGCGCCGAGATGGTGGCCCAGGCGACGGCTGCACTGGCCCGGTTTCCGCATGCGCACGTTTATCAGAACAGCGGCAGCGACCTGGAGGTAATCCCGGCGAGCGATTTCGATTTCGCGTTTTCGACGATTGTCTTCCAGCATATTCCGAGCCGCGAAGTAATCGAAAAATACGTGAGCGAGGTTTCGCGTTTGCTGCGGCCTGGAGCGCTCTTCAAGTTTCAAGTGCAGGGCGATACGACTCTGAAGACCACGGCCGAGGACACTTGGCTGGGCGTTCCGTTTTCGGATGAGGAAGCGGTGGCGATGGCCGAGCGTTGCGGGTTCGAACCGCGCTACCGGCATGGGGCCGGGGGCCAATATTTTTGGCTATGGTTTTTTAAGCGCTAGGGCGTGGGTGGTTTTCGCCGCCCGTCCCAGTATCGTTTCATTCGGGCGGAAACTTCTTTGCGCTCGACTTCATTCATAGACTTTCGGCCTCGCCGGGCGGGTCCGGAAACCGCATGGATTCCGCCCTGCCCCTCAAGGACCGCGATGGCCTGGTCAAGCCGACGCTTCTCTTCGTACAATTCCTGAATCGCTTGAAATAGGTCCATCTGGGTTGCTGCTTACTTTGTGGTTTCTTAAGCAGCATACCCCGATTTCATTCTGCCGTCATGAGCGAAAAGTACTTATTTTGCACAAACTTAGTACTAATCGTCAGGACTAATTCATCGAATCATAAACGGCCAAGCAGGCACTAATTTGTATCCGTAGCGGGTTACGGCGAAGAACATCATGCCACCAATAACGGCGGCGAGGGCCAGGATGATCACGAGTACGGAAGCCCACGGGAAGCTCTGATCCGTACGCCGTAGTTCGAGCAGGTAGCTCGCAAATACGCCGACGAAATAGAGAAACACCATCGGCACGGAGAAGATCATCAGGTTGAAAATGTCGGGCGTTGGCGTGACGACGGCGGCTAGGATCACGATGATCAAAATGGCGTAGCGCGAATTCTGCAACAGGAACTTGGCGGTGGTGATACGCAAGAACGTGAGGAAGAACACGATGACGGGCATTTCGAAGACCAAGCCGATGCCTAGCGTCACATTGACGAACAGGTCGAAGTAATCGACCAGGTTGATGGCCGGTTCGACGTTGATGTCCTTACCCATGCCGAGGAGGAACTCGAGGCCGAACCGGAACGCCACGAAATAGGCGAACAGGCCGCCGAGGATGAACAAACCCGCCGTGCAAAGAATGAAGGGAGCGGCGAAGCGCCGTTCCTTTTTGTAGAGTCCGGGCGAGATGAACGACCAGACCTGGTAGAGGATCCAGGGGGACGACAAGAAGATTGCCGTCAACAAAGGGACCTTCATCCAGATGACGGTGAAGGCGTCGGTTGGGCTCAACTGCTTTAGGGTTGGAGGATATCCGAGACGCCGGAGCGCGTCGGCGGCTGGATCCGAGATGAGCTTCCAGATCTCGTTGGCGAAAATCATCGCCAAAAAGAAGGCCACCGCAACGCCGCTCAGCGTCCTAATCAGGCGACCGCGAAGCTCTTCGAGATGCTCCATGAAGCTCATGCGGAGCATGCCGTCGTCTTCTTCGTCTTCCGGATCGATTTTCGAGGCTGGGGGGGGCGAACCGCTGCCGCCCGCCGAGGAGGTGGGGACTACGGGTGCCGCTACCGCGGTTGGCGTCGCCGGGGTATGGTCCACTTGCGAGTAAGGATCGTCGTAGGTGTACCCATCATAGTAGTGCGAGTCATGATGGGCGTCTGTCGTTTGCTCGTGCGACACATGCGTTTCGCCAGACGCGGCGGAATCGCCCTCCGTTTTGACGGGGGGCGTATCCGGCTGCGGTGGCACGGGTTCACTGTTCGGGGTTGACCCCTTCTGCTCTTCCGATGGCATATAGTACGGTTTGGATTAACTAGCCACTGACCCTTGGGACACGGTGCCTTCGGCTGCCTTCACTACCACCGGAGTTTCCGGGGTAACGGCGGCGGCTTCTTCGGCCGGGGCTTCAATGAGAGTGGTCTGTTCAGCGCCCTGAGGTGCGGATGCGCTTACCGTGGTTGAAGAGGTGGCGGTGGAATCGGTCAACTGCGGGGTCGATTCCCCGTAGTCGTAGTAGGATGAGTCGTCGTAGCTCGTAATTTCGTTTTGGAACTCACGCGTCACATCCCGGAGCTCGTTCAGCTCCTTCATAGATCCGTTATCCCGCTCCAAGGAGTTCATTTCGCGTTCAAACGTGGATCGCAACTCCGACGAGGCCCGTCGGAATTCGCCCATCGCTTTGGCCACGGTTCTGCCCAGTTCCGGTAACTTTTTAGGACCGAAAACCAGCAAAGCAAGCATAAAAATCAGGATCATCTCCTGAGTGCCTAGCGAGCCCATGGAATGGTGTTACCTCCTTATGAGGAATGAGAATTCTGCTTCAGTCTATCACACGGTATCCTGGTGCCGATGTTGTACGCGGCCATAGACTTGGGCGGGACGAAGATTGCCGGGGCTCTCGGGCGCGCCGATGGCAGCTTGGTGGTGGGGCGAACGATCGCCACCGAGGCTGACGGCGGGCCGGAGCACGTGATCGCTCGGATCGTGTCGCTGGTCCGCGAGTTCGGCGGTTCGCCGTTGGCGCTTGGGATTGGCGTGCCGGGCTTGGTGGAGCGGTCCAGCGGCGATATCCTGTTCCTGCCGAACCTGGCGACGCAATGGCGCGGGGTTCCGCTGGCTGGTCGTCTGCGGGCAGAGCTTGGCATTCCGGTTCGGGTCCTGAACGACGCCAGGGCCGCTACGCTGGGCGAATTTCGATTTGGCCACTCGGCGCCGAACATGGTGCTCTACACGCTGGGGACGGGCATTGGGGGTGGGGTTGTCGTTGATGGCAAGCTTCGGCTGGGTCCGCTTGGGGCGGCGGGGGAACTTGGGCATCAGGTGATTGAACCGGACGGTCTGGCCTGCACGTGCGGGAGCCGGGGTTGTCTTGAAACCTTGGCCAGCGGGCCGGCGTTGGCCCGGGCTGGTACCGCATTGCTGGGCCGTCCAGTTACGGTCGCCGAGATGGTGGAGCTTCCCGAGTGTCGACCCATTTTCACGCGGGCTGGCGAGTACCTCGGCATCGCCGCCGCGAACATGATCAGCGCGCTGCACCCGGAACTGATTGTTTACGGCGGGGGGCTTTCCGCGCTTGGGGACCTGCTGCTTGGCCCGATCAAAACCACGATTGCCGAGCGCGTCCGGATGTTTCCGCCTTCCGGCATTCGGTTGGAGCGCTCCGCCCTCGGCGACCAAGCCGGCGTTTTGGGCGCGCTCGCGTTGGCGGCGCTAGACTTGAGTTAGGCGCCTATGACTGACTATTCCTACCTTGACGTAGCTAAGATGATCGACCACTCGCTGCTGAATCCGACGCTCACGACGACGGATTTGGAGCAGGGTATTCTGCTGGCCAAGGCTTACGATGTCGCGAGCGTTTGCATTCTTCCCTACGCGCTGAAGCGCTGCGCGATGATGCTGCACGGCTCGGATGTGAAGGCGAGCACGACGATCGGGTTCCCGCATGGGGGCCACACGACCGCGATTAAGCTTGCGGAGACGAAGCAGGCTCTGGCCGACGGGGGTCAGGAACTCGACATGGTGGTGAACATCAGCAAAGTGCTCTCTGGCGACTGGAATTATGTCGCGGCTGACATTCGCGCCGTTGTTGATGAAACCCACGCCGCCCGTCAGAAGGTGAAGGTCATTTTCGAGAACGCCTATCTCAACGACGAGCAGAAGATCCGGCTTTGCGAAATTTGCAGCGAGATCGGGGCGGACTGGGTCAAAACCTCGACTGGTTATGCGCCGACGGGGGCTACCCATGCTGACCTGATTCTGATGCGTCAACATGCCGCGCCGCATATTCAGGTGAAAGCCGCTGGTGGGGTTCGCGATCTTGACGCTTTGCTGGCGGTTCGCGCGCTGGGAGTTACGCGCTGTGGGGCCACCCGCACGGCGAAAATGCTGGATGACGCTTGCGGGCGTCTGGGCCTGCCGGCTGTCGTATCCTCTCGGACGGAGGTCGCCGGCTACTGATGCATCTCGAGTCGGTACAAATCGGGCAAGCGCAGGACTATGGCGACTGGGTGACGGCGACGTACAAGTACCCGATTAAGGGCCCTGTGCTGGTCGGGACCCTTGGCCTGAATGGGGACGAGGTTGCCGATCATAAGAACCACGGCGGACTGGACAAGGCGGTGCTTGCCTACTCGGCCGGCCACTATCCGCGCTGGCGGCAAGAGACCCAGAACAGAGACTGGACGGGCGGAGGGATGGGCGAAAATCTCACGATCATCGGCCTCGACGAATCGAACGTTTGCGTCGGGGATACATGGCGGATTGGAGCGCAGGTTGTGGTGCAGGTATCGCAACCCCGGCAGCCGTGCTGGAAGCAGGCGAAGCGCTGGGGCATCAAGGATCTGGTCGTGCGGATTCTCGACACTGGCCGGACCGGGTGGTATCTCCGCGTGTTGAGCGAAGGTGCTATTTCGCCGGGCGACGAGTTGACGCTAGTTGCCCGACCCCATCCCGATTGGACCGTTGCTCGCGCCAATCAGGTGATGCATTTTGATAGGACGGACCCGGATCTGGCCCGTTCGCTCGCTAGCCTGCCAGAGCTTTCGGGAAGCTGGCGGCGGGACCTTGCCCGGCGGTTCTAGCTATTTCTTCGTAAACAGCCGCTTGGGGATCATCGCGTGGACGCCTTTGTTGCCATCGACGAGCTGTGTGATGTGCAGATCCACGCCGACGCTGACCAGCATGTAGGCGTCTTCCTTGCTCAGGTCCTTTTCTTTCACTAGGAACTCCACCGCCTGCTGCACGGCTAGCTTGGTCGCTTTGTCGAGGCTCTCATC
>JANODS010001337.1:0-1120 GCA_031412835.1 Acidobacteriota bacterium
CCCCCTTCTACGACCCGATGATCGCGAAAGTCATCGTCACCGCCGAAGACCGCCCCGCCGCCATCGCCAAAATGCAGGCCGCTCTCGCCGAGACCCGCGTCGCCGGTATCGCCACCAATGTCGAATATCTGCGCCAGGTCGTCGGCTCGCCTGTGTTCGCCAATGGCCTCATGACCACCGGATATTTGAACACGTTCAACTATCTATCGCAGGCCATTGACGTCCTCGACGGCGGCACCCAAACCACCGTCCAGGACTACCCCGGCCGCCTGGGTTATTGGGAGGTCGGCGTCCCCCCCTCGGGCCCCATGGATTCGCTCGCCTTCCAATTGGCCAACCGGCTCGTGGGCAATGAAAGCAGCGCCGCCGCCCTCGAATGCACGGTCACCGGCCCCACGC
This sequence comes from Acidobacteriota bacterium, assembly GCA_031412835.1. Classification (GTDB taxonomy): domain Bacteria; phylum Acidobacteriota; class Terriglobia; order Bryobacterales; family Bryobacteraceae. The sequence continues at coordinate 400 of JANODS010001337.1, forward strand.
TCAAGTTCCGCTCCGCCGCCGTCATCGCGCTCACCGGTGCCGACATGGAAGCCAAGCTCGACGGCAAGCGCGTGAAGCGCTGGGAGCCCATCGCCGTCCAAGCCGGCTCCACGCTCCGCATGAACCAAGTCGTGGGCACCGGCATCCGAGCCTACCTCGCCGTCCGCGGCGGCTTCGATGTGCCCGAGTATCTCGGCAGCCGCGCCACCTTCGCCCTCGGCAAATTCGGCGGCCACGGCGGCCGTGTCCTCCGCGCCGGTGACGTCCTCGACGTCGACGACATGATCTCCGGCACCGCGGAACCGTTTGCCTTCCCCCCCACCTACGGCAACCAGTGGCTGATCGGCGTCCTCTACGGGCCCTACGGCGCGCCGGACTACATGACCGATGCCGACATCGCCATGTTCTTCTCTACCGATTGGAAGGTGCATTACAACTCCGATCGAACTGGCGTCCGATTGATCGGACCCAAGCCCGAGTGGGCGCGGAAGGACGGCGGCGAGGCGGGGCTGCACCCGTCCAACGTGCATGACAACGCCTACGCGGTCGGGACGGTGGACTTCACGGGCGACATGCCGATCATCCTCGGCCCGGACGGACCGAGCCTGGGCGGATTCGTTTGCCCGGCGACGATTGTGGCCGCCGAACTGTGGAAGATGGGCCAGTTAAAAGCCGGTGACACGGTTCGCTTCCAGCGGATGACGAACCAGCAGGCGGTGCA
>JANODS010001338.1:0-8501 GCA_031412835.1 Acidobacteriota bacterium
TCTGCGAACTCGCCGCCCACACGTTGTGACCGGGTACCGAAATTTCAGGCTTCTTGCGACCGTCCCGCGTTGGGCCCGCGCTTGAAAAATAGGAAAGCGGTTTCGATGCCGCGTTTGCGTCGTAGGAACCGACCGCAATCACTTTCTTCCCGCAGGAAATGGAACCGATCGTATAAGTGTTGTCGTTCGGAGTTGGAAAGCTCGACTGGAAGGAGTTGTCGCGTTCGATCCAGGCGTGGAACTTTCCGTTGGTGACCACCGTTCCCGTAAGCCGAAGGGTATATCGTCCACCCGGCATACCGGACATCAGAAAGGCACCAATCATATTGTCGTGGTTGTTCGGGTCGTTCAGACGATTAGCCAACAACGCGACCACCCGGGTTCCGATCTGAACCTGTTTCGTCTCGCCCGGTGCCGCCGTCGCGAGCAGCGCTCCGTTGGGGCCGATCAGTTCTACCTTGAAGCGGTCCGCCCCCGCATACCAGAGCTCCATTTCGATGGGGCGAGCCAAGGTCACCGCGACATCCCAGTGCAGGTCAACGCTGCCACCGGCCAACAGTTTTCCGGCCGAGTGGATGCCGTCGTCGAACGAGTTGGACGCCGCGATCACCACCGCACGGTTGGGGGCGGCGCTGACGAGGGCGTCAAATCCCTGGTCAACCAATGTCGTTCCGTCGTGGGGGCCGCCATTGGTTCCTAAACTCACGTTCACCACAGCCGGACGCGTCCCCGCCTTGTCAAAAATGTACTTGAGTGCTTCGAGCAGCGTCACGGAATCGCCGAACGACGTCTTGAGGATGTCATCGGACTTAATCGGGTCTCGGTCATGAGTTACGTTGACGAAAATCAGGTCCGCGTTCGGAGCCATGCCAGGGACGCCGCTCCCATTGCCGTTGCCGGCGGCAATATCCATGACGTGAGTGCCGTGCGATAAGGATCCCGGAAAGTAGCCGATAGCGGAATAAGGATTCGCCTGGTTCATCGCGAAGTCGAGCGACAGCGAGGAATGCTCAACGCCATAGCCAAACGGGCTCGCGGGACTATTGCCCCCGTTCTGATCCCAAATCGAGAGAAGACGGGTCTTCCCGTTGCTCTTGCGAAAGTTCTTGTGGACAAAATCGCCGCCGTAGTCGATCACCCCTAGGACCACTCCCTTGCCGCCGCTCACCCGGCTACCAGCAGGCCTTTGCGCGGGCTCAGCCTCTGTCTCCTTCGTGGCGGCCGCCAGCATCGGCCGCATCAACTGGGCGGCCTTCAAGCCTTCGACGTACGGCTGGTTGCGCACCTTCTCGATTCGCGTCACCGGAATTCTGCCCGTCACGATAAAATTGCCGCCATCCGTTTTACCGATAACGGTCGCGTCGCGCACAAAAGGGACACCTCGTTCGGAAAATTTGCCCGCTAACTTTCTGCCAGGATCTGACGGCCGAAAGTTAGCCATCATCCAGAAACATTTGGCAACCGGCATATTTCAGTCGGCGGATGAAGTCGTTGCCCAAGACGAACGCAGTGAAAAAGCGCCGGAAAGGGGATCTAACTCGCTTCTACACATAGCCTTAGAGGAAATCACCGCAACTTCAGAAATCGAAAATTGCGTTGTCCGAACCAAGCCCGGCGGAAACGCAAATCCGCACTATGTGGTCTCGCTCAGCGTACAACAATCAGGACTGCGGAGCTGTGGGGCTCAATGCTCCGACGCTTCCGTTCGGCAAAAACGAACCCAGAGAAAGCATAAAGCCGTACCACCCCGAATCGACGCGTCAGTTATTCCTGAAGTTCGCCGACTTAGCCTCCCACGCCCCATACAAAACCCGTAACTTCGGCCGCGCCGCCCGCAGCCCCGCTAACCCCTTCACCGTCACCGCCGTACCCTTCAAATCCACCTCTTCCAGACTCGGAAACGTCGCCAATATCCCCGCCGCCTCGTCATCAATCCGATCACACCCCTCCAACCGTAGCCTCCGCAGCTTCCCCAACCCCTTCATCTTCTCCAACCGCCGCGGCGTCACGCTCATCGCACTCACCGTCGCAAACCGCGTTCCCTCGCTCCCCACCCCCAACGACGAACACCCAAACCGCAACTCCCGCAACTCGCTCAACGTCAAAATCGCTTCCAACCCCACATCCGACATATTCACCGCCCACACATTCGAATCCGTCCCCTGCCGCCCACTCAAATCCAAGTAAGTAAGCCCCCGCATCTGCCGCAATGCCTGCAAACCCGCATCCCCCAACTCATTCCCCCCAATCGTCAGAGCCTTCAAATTCGGTAACACCGTCAGCCGCTCCAGCCCTACATCCGTCAGCATCACCGACCCCACATCCAGCGTCTCCAGCGTCGTTATCCCCGCAATATGGTCGAGCGTAGTATCGCTCGCCTTCGTCCCGTGGATGTCCAGCCGCCGCAGCTTCTTCCACCCCTTCAACGCCGCCAACCCCTCGTCCGTCACATACTCGGCAAACCGCAGTTCCAACTCCACCAGCCCCGTCAGCCCCTTCAACTCCTGCATCCCCTGATCCGTCACCCGCGTCAACCCCAGGTTCAGCGACGTCAACGCCGGCAGCCGAGCCACCTTTCGCAAGTCCGCATCCGTAACCCAACTAGCCCGAAAATCCAACCCCGTTATCCGTCCCGCCGCGTCCCGCACCGCCGTCCCGCCCGCGTCCTCGATCCACCTCGAATCGTCCGCGCCCCAAGCCACCGCCGCTGCCCACAGAACTAACCCAATCCGCTTCATCTAACGCGTCCTCCGGTTCGGCAGCGCCGAATCTCGATCAAACACAATGTCGCACCCCGCCAAAGCCGCCCTCAGCTCCTCATACCCCTTCTCCGAAACCAACGTATGATACAGGTTCAAACTCCGCAGCCCCGCCATCGTCTTCAACACCGCGATCCCCTTATCCGTCACGTTCGTATTGTCCATGCTCAACTTACTCATCGCAGGCAGCCCTTGCAACGCCATCAAGCCCTTATCGTCCACGTTCGTATAGTCCAGATTCACTACCCGCAACTTCTTCAGCGTCCCCAACGCCTCCGCCCCCGCATTGCCCGCCCGCGTCCGAAACATCTCAATCCGCTCCAAATTCTTGAGCGGCTGCAACGCCGCCAATCCCTTATCGCTAAACCGCGTCTGGTTCAGAATCAGCTCCCGCAGCCCCGTAAACTTGGCGATCCGCTCCATCGACCCATCCCCCACGTCCGTCCCCGCCAAGTGCAGCGATTCCAACTTATCCAGCCCCTCGATCCCCTTCATCCCCGCGTCCGTGATCTCCGTATAACTCAACCGCAGAGTCGTCAGCCCCGCCAACTTACTCAGCCCCGGCAACGCCCGATCATCCAACCGCGTCGCCCCCAAGTCCAACTCCCGCAACTGCCCCAACGCCGCCAACTCCCCCAATCCCGGCCCTTCCACTAACGATCCCGCCACCCGCAACACCTGCAAACTACCGATCCTAGCTACACTCCCCAATCCGGCATCGGACACCGTCGTGTTACTTAAATCCAACACCCGCAACCGACCCAGTCCGACCAACGCCGCCACACCCAAATCGCCCACCTGCGTCGCCTGCAAGTACAACTCCTCCAACTCCCCCAACCGCCCCAGAAACTGGAGCTGCGCATCGCTCACCGGCGTCGTCGAAAGGTCGATCCGCCGCACTCTCCCGCCCTCCACCGTAACCTTCCCGCCCATCGCCTTCACCCAAGCCGCAACTCCCTCGTCCGTGTCCGCGCCCGGCCGGCCGGCTCCGGCGTTCTTCACTTTGATACTCGCCGCCCCCACATACTGCACCTTCGCCTGCGGCAGCGCCGCCCGCAACGCCTCCACCCCATTGCTCGTCGCCCGGCTGTAACGCAAGTCGACATCCACTAACTGCCCTAACCCCTGCAATCGCGCCACCCCGGCGTTAGTCACCCGCGTCCGATACAAGTCCAGCGCCCGCAAATTCGGCATCCCCACGAACACGTCCAAACTCGCGTCCGTCGCCGATGCTCCCCGCAAATTCAACACCCGCATCGCCGTCATCTTTCGCAGCGAAGCAATCCCCTTGTCCGACAGCTTCACCCCCGAAAGGTCCAGCTCTTCCAGCTCCGTCAACTCCGCCAAATGCCGCATCCCTTCGTCGGTCACCAGCGTATCCCGCAGCAGCAATCTACGTAACTGCTTCAAGTTCGCCAACCCCGCCAGCCCCGCATCCGTAAACCGCGTATTATTCAAATCCAGGCTCCGCAAGTTAGTAAAGCCCGCCAAACTTACCTTACCCAGTTGGCACTGCGAACACCGAATCTCCCGCAGCTTCGTCATCCCCGCCAGCGCCTCAATGCCCTTGTCCTTGATGTTGATCGTCGTCGCAAAGTGCCACCCCACATACAGCCGCTCCAAATTCTTCAGCGTCGCCAGCGACTTGAATACGTCGTTCGAATCCTCGTTCCCCCCACCCGGATTCCACACCGGCCCCGGCAAAAACAGGTCCCGCAAATGCGCCAACCCGGCCAACTTCGAAAGCTCCGTCGCCGGCACCACCGACCCGGTCAGGTCGATCCCCACGATCTTCACCTCCCCCACCGGCAGTTGCGACACGTCGCGAATCGGCTGCGCCCTGCCCTCCACCGTCACCACGCCCTCCCAACGGATCACCCACTCCGCCACGTCCCGCTCCGCAGCCATAGCCAAAGCGGGAATCACGCAAAGCAATAAGGTTCGCAGCATCCCGCGCCTACGCCAGCAAGCTGCTGATCTTCTTCGTCGCCGTCGGGAACTTCCCAATTCCAGCCCCCACAATGTCATCCGCCACGGTCAGGTACACATCGCCCGACGTCCCCGTCACCCGCGTATGCCGCCCCTTCGCCATCTTGCCCACACCGCCCGCCACCAGCATCGCCAACCCGCTATTCTTGTGCGGATTCGCCTCGGCATGCTCATGCACAAAGATCAACGCCGTCCGGTCAAACACGCTGCCATCGCCCTCCGGAATCGACTTCAACTTCGCCACCAGATACGCAAACTCCTCCACGTGCCACTTACAGATATCCCGCAGCACCCGTTGGCCCTCCGCCCCGTCCGCCCCGCTCACGCGGCCTTCCGCGTGCGTGTAATCGTGATGCCGCGCCGAGGTATACCCCAACCACGGAAACCGCGAGATACTCTGGCACTTAGTCAACATATACGACGCCACCCGTGTCTGCCGCGTCGCCAACGCCTGCACTAACAAATCACTCTGTAACTTGGCAATCCGCGGCCAATCCTTCATGTCCCCGTCGAAATCCGGTGCCTCCACGCGCCGATACTCCTCCGGCAGCGCCGCAATCGACCGCTCCAGGTCCCGTATCCCTGACAAATGCTCCTCCACCCGAGTCTGGTCATCGCCCGGCAGCTTCTTCTTCAACAGCGCCGCGTCCGTCGAAACCGCGTCCAATATGCTCCGCTTCCGGTTCACCCAACCCTCTTCCCGCGCCCCAAAGAGCCGGTCAAATAGCCGATGCGGAATCATCTCCGGCGGCAGCGCCCGCTCGAACCCAGCCCAGCTCATATTCCGCTGCATGCTCTCGCCAAACGACTCCTGCGCCACCCCAATCTGCAACGAACGAAACCGGGAATCCCCCCCAATCTTGTTCGCAATCACCTGGTCCACCGACGGCCCCGATGGCCCCCGGCCCGTAAAGTTCGTGCCCGTCATCAACCCGCTCATCGAGTTCGTATGCCCATTTCCCTGCCCCGTCGAAGCCGCGTTGTCCACCCCGCTCAGCACGTGGAAATCCTGCCGAAACGCCGCCAGGGGCGACAAGCAAGGAGTCATCTTGTAGTCAGTCCCCTCCTCAGCCGGAATCCAATACCGCTCCGGAATCCCGTTCCCGTTGAACCAAAGTACAAACCGGGTCTCAATAGGCTTCGCCTCCGCGGCATAGGCCGTACCATGTGAGTTAAACATCGATACCAGCGGCGGCAAGCCCACCAGCACCGAGTTTCCCGCGGCCGTCAGCCCCTTCAATAAGGCGCGGCGCGAAAGTCTAACGCGATTCGTGATTACGTGCGGCATGGACTGTCCCCCCTGGGTTCTCTCTAGAAATCATCAAAGACGCGATCAGCGCCTTAAACCGATACTGCGACCGACGGAACTCGTCCGTCATCTTGCGGATCACTGGCCGATCAGCCGCCGTTTCCATGCGGCCCATCGTATAACGGAAGTACTGCTTCACCAGGCACTCCTGGCACTGCGCACTCTCCCCCAGCACGGCCCCCAAAGCCGATGGCGAAGAGAACGCCGATTTAGCTACCCCGGCCACAAAGCCGGTCGAATCAATCTCTAACGACCAAGCCTTCGCCGGCACCTTCTGGCCCCGCCCCGGCGTCGAAAACTCAAACTTATCCCGCCGCGCCCCCACCGCATCGAACTTCTCAAATCCAAACCCAATCGGGTCTATTAAGCTATGGCACGATGCGCATCCGGGGTTAGTAACATGCTCCGACAATCTCTCTCGATTCGTCTGCGGCCGCTCCGCCGAAAACGGCGGCAAATTCGTATTCACCCCCGCCGGAGGGTCGGGCACATGCTGACACAAAAACTGCTCCCGAATAAACAGCCCCCGCGCCGTCGGCGATGACTCATCCGGCTTCGCCGTGCTCGCCAAAAACAGCGCCTGCCCCAGAATTCCCGCCCGTTCCGAAGCCGCCGGAAACGCCACCCGCCCAAACTCCTGCGCCGGAGCCGCCACCCCATAAATCGACGCTAACTCGCCATTCACATACCCATACGGTGCCGTAAACAGCTCCATGAAATTCCGATCATTCCAGACCAGATCGCTCACAAACAGCCGAGCCTCCTCCGTCATCGCCACCGCCGTCTCCCGAGTAAACTGGGGATGCTTGCGCCGATCCTTGCTCGCCGTCAATATCCGATCAAAACGCAGCCATTGCCCCACAAACTCGTTCAGCGCCACCTTCGCCCGAGGATTGTCCAGCATCCGGTTCACATGCGCTCGCACACTAAACTCACCCTGCGCCGCCGCCGCGAAAAGCTGCGCGTCCGGCATCGTGTCCCACAGCGAATACGACAGCCGACTCGCCGTCACATAACCCTTCAACTTAGGGTCCGAACTCTCCTCCAACCGAAACAGGAAGTTAGTCGATTGCAGCATCGCCTCAATCACCAACTGAGCGCCTTTGAAAAACTCTTTCTCCGTCCCAAACAGCGCCTCGTACCGCTTCTGCTCCCCGCCGTCCAGCGGCCTCCGGAACGCCTTCAACCCAAACTCGCGCACAAACTTCGACCGGCAAGCCAGCGACGGCTTACACCCAATCAGCCCCCGCGTATCCCCCCCGCGCATCGCGCTCTGCGCAATCTTCTCCGCCGCCTCGCTATAAGCTTCAATCAGCAACGGCGACAGGCTCTGCCCCTGAATCTGGTTCCGAAAACCGTTCACAAAATCTTCCGGCGGGAACCGATCCGCCGGCTTCGAAACATCGCCCACCAAATCCCGAACGGTTTGATTGTACTGGCTATGCGTCAACCGCCGAAGCTCCACCCGCGGCGCTACTTGCCCCCCGCCGCCCTCTTCCTCTTCCCGATACCGCAGCGCCTTCGCCAGCGCATCCCCGTTGAGCTTACCCAACTCCCCAATCCAAGCCCGCAACGTCGCCTCTTCCGGACTGCCCTGCTTGATCCGTTCTCCCCCCACATGCGAAGTCCGTTTCGTCGGCTTCTCCAGCAGCAACGATTTGCCCGGCTCCAACCGGTCAACCAACGTCACCAGCGAGCGCAAAAACGCATCCTTCTGCGCAGCCGTCACGTTCCCTTCCGGGAACAACAATCGCGTCCCCGCCGCCACCCCGTCCCGGTTGTGGCACGAATGGCAATCGGCCTTCTCAAACACCGAATACACCGGAGCCTGCGCGAAGGCAGTCGCTGAAATGAGGAGGAATAAAAAGATGAGCATCAAACCCTATAAAAGTCAGGCCGCCAATTCTTAATCAGCGCCTTAATCTCTTTCTGCGACAAGCCCTTGTCAGCCGCCTGCTGCGCCAACGCCGGAAACTCGGCGTCCGAAGCGAAACGCAGTCCAACAATCTGCGACGGTTCCAGTCGCGAATCCAACAACTTGCCCGTCAGCACAAAGTGCCGCAAATTCTCCTCTGCCCGAATCGCCCGATCCTGAGCCTTCAACGCAAACGTCCGCGCAAAGAAAAGCGTCACCAACACACAACCCGTCAACACCAGCAACAACGACGCGCTATAGATCCGTTGATGATCGCCCTGCGAGTGATACAGGTTCACCCCGCTCCCAATGAACGTCGCCAGTAACGTAACGCCAACGGCCAAAAACGCCGGCACCCGTTGCGCGTGATTCTCCAAGTTTTGTGTAGGCATTAATGATAGTATACTGCCCCCCGCGAAAAGGGTAAAATCAAGAAGCAACGATGTCCCCCCGCACCCCCACCCTCCTCCTCTTCCTCGCCGCCCTGGCCCAAGCCCAGCCGCCCGCCAACCCCGCCCTCATCCGCCAA
>JANODS010001339.1:0-1628 GCA_031412835.1 Acidobacteriota bacterium
TTCACCCCTTCATAAGGAGCGGAGTAAGCCTCTGGAGCCCACATCGGTCCGTGCGGCGCGTTGGGAGCCAGATAGCAGAAAAACGGTTTGCCACCGCGGTGGGTCGAGTCAAGGAATTGTAGGGCTCTATCGAACCACACATCCGTGCAAAATCCCTTCACCGCCTCCGGCCGGCCGTTGTGAAAATACGACCCATCCTGATAGTCGTTGCCGAAGATGTCCGGAGTCTGCCAAACGCCCCCTCCACCGCAGACCAAGGCCTCATCGAAACCCCGATCCATCGGACGGCACGGATAGTTATCGCCCAAATGCCACTTACCGAAAATGCCCGTGCCATATCCAGCGGCACGGAAACAATCGGCCATCGTCTCCTCGCCATGCGCAAGCAGGCTACGGCCTCCAATCGTGTGCCAAGCCCCCACCGCGTTCGTATACCGTCCCGTCATCAACGCCGACCGCGTCGGCGCACACGTCGGGCTCACGTGGAAATTCGTCAACCGCACCGCGCGCGCATGCAGCGCATCCAGGTTCGGCGTCTTGATCACCGGGTTGCCATGGCACGCCAAATCGCCATAACCCTGGTCGTCCGTAATGACGATGACCACGTTGGGCCGCCGCGTCTGCGCGCCATACGCGGCCAATCCGCACGCGCCACCCAAGAATGTTCGCCGATCAATTTTCGTCATATCGTCAACCGTAACTCCTCCCCCCGCCTCTCCCGCCGCGCCCCTTCCGGCAACGTCTTCGCGATCGCCGCCACATACTCCCGCCAAGGCGTATACACCATCCCCAACTCCCGCTTGCTCCGCACGTTGTCCACCGCCGACATCCACCGCCCGCTAAACGGCGAGCAATCCAGCAACAGCCCCGTCGCCTCCAACTCCGCCCGCGCCACCCGAACTAACCGCAACTCCCGCCCACCAACCGCGCCAACTCCTCCAGAAACTCTTCAATCTCCGGCCCTTCATCCTGGGACAAATTGTAAGCCCGACCCTTCCCCACCTCGCTCCCCGCCAGCATCCCAACGCACCGCTGAACGTCGCCCCCGTACAAATGGTGCAGCCGCAAATGCGCCCCCGCCGGCACCAAAATCGGCCCGCCGTCCCGCAGCCTCCCCCAGTACGCGGCCATCCGGCTATAGTGGTCCCGCTCACTGTTCACCATCGGCAGCCGCAACACCGTCACCGGCAGCCCCGCCGCGAACAACGCCTCCTCCGCCGCCCGCTTCTCTACCCCATACCGCCAATCCCCATAGTCCGCGCTCCCCTCTCCAGGATCCGCCATCACCGGACCCTCATAGTCCTCCTCCCGAAACGGTCGTTCCAGCCCCTCCCGCACCAAATACACCTGCCCCGTGCTCAGCATCACGTACCGCCCCACCCGTCCCCCCAACACCCGCCCCGCCACCTCCCCCTCCGGCCCCGTGTACAGCGTCGTGTCCACCACCAACTCAAAGCTCCGCCCCCCCACGGCTCTTTTCAAATCCGCCTCGCTTCGCCGATCCCCCAGCACCCGCTCCACCCCCTCCGGCAACTCCGCCACCGTCTGCCCCCGGTGAAACACCGTCACCCGAAACCCCTTTTCCACCAACTCCCGCACGATCCCCGGCCCCAAATTCCGCGTTCCGC
>JANODS010001340.1:0-1888 GCA_031412835.1 Acidobacteriota bacterium
CTTTCCCGAGGTGGGTTGGCCGAAGAACTCGGCGGGTTTGAACCGCATGAACAGCAGGTTATTTTCGATGTTGCGGCGGAGTTTTAGATCCTGGAGCAGGACGGTTTCCGAATCCGGGATGGAGTAATCGACCATGCGGCCTTGATCGTCGAGGATGAGATCGAGCGTGACGTGGTCCGTGCGTAGGCCGAAGGGTCCCATATCGCTAAATTCCGCGCTTTGGTACCAAGACGGCGGGGGATCATCGTTGGCGAGGACGGGAGGTGCCAGGGTGGGCAAGAGCACGGCGAAGAGGACGAAGGCGGTGGCCAATCCGCCGCACATGGGGAGGGCCATAGGCCGCCAGATGTTGGTATTCCAGAGGTAGAGCCGATCTCTCCAGCGGAGGCGGGCGGCGCGATGGGCGTACTGTTTCGACGCGGCGATGCGGAGCGAGATGGCGAGATTGACCGGGACGGCGCGCTGGGGGAGGGCATGGACACTACGGCGGAGGTGCGCCATTTCGTCGAGGTGGGCCGTGCACGCGACGCAGGAGTTGAGATGGCGAGCGATCTCTCGGGCGTTTGCGGCGGTGCAGGTCCGATCCAGGTATTCGGTGGTATGGGCTTGCGTCGCCTTACACTCGTTTAGGATCTCGTTGGCTTTACGGATCTTCATTTCACGGTCTCCTGCATCCAGCCCAAGCTATTCTGCGTGGAACGTTGTTCGGCTTGGCCAAGGAGGACGCGGCGGAGGGCCTCGCGCCCTCGTAGAATGCGTGACTTGACGGTGCCGAGGGAGACTTGCATGACCTCGGCAATTTCTTCGTAGCTCAGTTCTTCGAGGTCTCGAAGGACGACGGCGGCGCGGAAGTCGGCGTTAATATTGCGTAGCCCGGCTTCGATGAGTTGGTGGCGCTCTTCATTGAGCGCAAGTTCGTAGGGGTCGCGTGCGGGGTCAGAGATGGACTCGATCCAACTGCGGGAGCCTTCTTCATCATTTTCGAGCTCTACTTCCTGCTTCCGATGGCGGCTAAACCAGCGGCGATGGTTGTAGGCTTCGTTCAGGGCGATGCGATAGATCCAAGTCTTCAGGCTGCTTTGGCCGCGAAAGGCTTCGATGTTCCGAAAGACCTTGAGAAAGACTTCCTGAACCGCGTCCGAGGCATCGGCGGGATCGGCGAGCAATCGGTAGACGAGGTTATAAACCGGCTGCTGGAACCGAGCGAGGAGCACTTCGTAAGCGCTCTCGTGGTTGGCTTTCAGGTCGGCGATGAGCCGGGAATCTTCCTCGTAACAGTCGGCTGGCCGCGCCGGTAGCGCCGCTTCTTCGTAGCCGAACCCGATGATGGAGTCTGCCATAACCGACTTCCTTTCCCTGAATCCAAATTCTACTGCACTATTTGACGCCATGGTTGCGAAAAAGTTCCCGCCGCTATTCGACCCGATAATTCGGGGCTTCCTTTGTGATGATTACATCGTGAACGTGGCTTTCGCGCAATCCGGCGGAGGAGATGCGCAGGAACTTAGCTCGCTCCTGGAGTTCGGGGATTGTCGCGCAACCGGTGTACCCCATGCCGCTGCGGAGACCGCCAACGAGTTGGAAGACCAGTTCGGCGATGGGTCCTTTATGAGGGACGCGGCCTTCGATGCCTTCGGGGACCATCTTGTCGCTGCGGGCCTGACCGTAGCGGTCGGCGGTGGAGCCTTCGCTCATGGCACCGAGCGAACCCATGCCGCGGTAGGTTTTGAAGCTGCGGCCTTGGAACAGAATCGTCTCTCCGGGGCTTTCGTCGGTGCCGGCGAGGAGGCTACCGATCATGACGCAGTCCGCGCCGGCGGCGATGGCCTTGGTGACGTCGCCGGAGTACTTGATGCCGCCATCGGAGATGAGCGGGACGCCGGCTTCG
>JANODS010001341.1:0-5706 GCA_031412835.1 Acidobacteriota bacterium
GATCGGAGGTGACGGGTTCATTTTCCTCGTTCTCTTCGTTGAGATAGTTGAAGGTATCTTCAACGAGCATGGTGATCGTTTTCGCTTCGACGCGGCGGGCGCGATTGAGCCGCCATTGGGCTTCGGCGAGCTGGTCGGTGAGCATTTTCTCTTCTGATGTGGCGGGACAGTAGGCATCGACGATGTCCGTATGAAGCGCGTCGAACTCGGTTTGCGATTCGCCGCGGATGAGCAGTGAGGAGGAACAGAGACCGTGCGCCAGACGGTTTTGGCTGGACGCCGCTTTGCCTTCGGACGTACGGGGTCCGGTTGATTTCATCGCGTTGCGCCGGTTGGCCATCTCTTGGGCTACGGCATGGCGTTTAGCGGCTTCGGCAGCCATTTCAGCTTCTTTGTCGGCGACGAATTTGTTGAGGATGGCATCGCGGTTGGCGGCGTAAAATTCGTTAAACATTGGTGAATTCTCCAGGGTGTAGAAATGGAAAAGCCCGCTCCGCCGGAGGTTCGGCGAAAACGGGCTTTCCTGAAAAGAATCTTATCCTACCGGGGAAGGCTGTTTTGCTCTGTGTGTCGGTAAGTGATGGAAAACAAGCGAAAGATATATTTGTTTGGTCTGTGACAAGCCTAGGCGGTCTAGGTACGTTTTGGCCATTCTACGAGTCGGCGCTAGAGGGTGAAAGGGATAGCGGACTCCACAAAACGGCAAGGAGTACTCGGACGAACGCTTCCGACCGAATGCCAATGCGGACGTCAGATACCAGGGAGCACCGAACACCGTGCCGAGTCACGCCGCGCATAGAAGGAGACTGCCTTCGCGATTCAGGGTAGCGACCGGAGATCTCGACGCAGAGGAAGGGGGAGAAAGCGGCGATAGAGTCTGGTCGCCACCCTTCCGGCTGTTCGTTGAGCGGCCCGGCGCTCATCCGGGCGACCAATTCCGACCGCCGAGCGCAAAACTCGGGATGAGATCGCAGGATCCGCGAGGAGTCCAGCTTGATAACCGTGATTTACAACCGTGACCAATCTTCCGGCGGTGAGAATCGAGTCATCTGATGCTATGTTGAGTTAATGCGGACTAATCTCGACCTGGACGAAGAGTTGTTACGAACCGCGAAAGCGATCGCTGACGCACAAAAGCAGACTCTATCGCGTGTGATTACCGATCTGGCTTGGCGAGGGCTGCGACCGGATGCCGCCAACCTGTCCACTCGCAATGGATTCCCCGTGCTCTCTCGACGGCCGGGAGCGCAACCCGTGATCTCCGAACATGTAGCGGAATTGCTCGACGCAGCCGATGAGGCCGAGCTTCACTAGCCGAACGAGCGCGGATTGCGCAGCTCCATTTCGCCGAGCTTTACCTGGACGCTGTCGAGGGCAACGGCTGCGCGGGCATGGACGACAATCCGATGACCGTTCGTCGGTATCCAAATTGTCGCTCAACAAAAAAAGACCGGATCGAAAGAATCGCGACAAACCGCCAACAGCCCGAATCCAAGCAATAGAGTTAGCGGCGGGAACACTTCATCGGTTCGAAAACTGCTGCCCGCGAACTGTGGAAAAGCTGTGATGTTCCATGTGGAACATCTGTGGAAATCAGGAACCGGTGACTTGTTTGAGGAGGGTGAAGAAGGCTTTTTTGCGTTCGGAGTTGATGCCCCAGTTGACGGGGGGACATTGATAGCCGTCGGCGTAGTCGCTGGCGCCGGGGTCGAAGTAGCCCCAGGAGGCGTATTCGGAGAGGGCGGCCATGAAGTTGTTTTGGGGCTTGTCGAAGTCGAAATGGTCATCCTCATTGAATAAGATGGGCATGGGGCGGTACCCGGGGACGGCGCGGGTTTCGCGGACCATGGCGGCGATGCGGTTGGGATCCTTAACCCCGTTGCCGTGGATGAGGAGGAAGTCGGAGGATTTGACGACGTTCTCGCGGGGGATGCCGTTGCCGCCGTAGGAGGTGCCGGTGAGCAGGCGGCGGCCTTGGCGGTTCATGCCTTTGACTACGTCGATGAGTTCGTGGATGCGGCCGGGTTTGAGGATTTCGTGATCGTAGGCTTTGACGTCGGTTTCGTTGTTTACTTCGACGAGTAAGTTGCGGAATTTTCGGTCGAGGAGCCAGTTGGTCGCGTTTTCAACTGCCCGGCGGACGGCGGCTTCGTCTTTGAGGACTTGGTCCTGGCCGAAGTAGAAGTAGCCGACGATGGGGACCATACCGAGTTGGTCGGCGCGGTCGAGGATGCGTTCGAGGCGGGCCATGAAGTCGGGGAGGAGTCCACCATCGGGAGCGATGCCGGAGGTGTGCCAGGGCTGGGATTTGGAGTAGCCTTCGGGGCTGCCACCTTGGAGATTGACGGTGAACGAGAGGAGACCTTGTTTGCGCCAGAGGGGCATGGCGGCGAGGAACTCGTTGACGTTGCGGTTGGCGTCCCATTTTTTGGTGTCGGGATAGGCCCACTTCGTGACCGTGGCGGGGTTCTTGTCGTCGAAGATGCCTTGGACCATGCGGGAGTTCATCAGGAGGCCTTCAATCTTATGGCCTTTGTAAGTGCGGCCTTTGTAAGTGGGCTGGCCGTTGACGAAAAACTGGTTGCCGCGAATTTCGACTTTGGTCTTGGAAGACGCGGCCGACAGCAGGGCTGGGGCGGCGGCGAGAGTGAGGAGTGATCGTCTGGTAGTCATGGGAGTTATTATTTGAAGCTTATGGCGAATTGGATGATGCGGGGGGAACGGGCTCCGGTGAGTTGGCCGAAGCGGGTGTTGACTTGGTTGTCGGCGGCGTCGAAGCGAGCGCCGGCGGGGACGCAGGGGAGGGTGAAATTGCCAGTGGAGTTAGAGAGGGTTTTTCGGGCGTCGCCGGTGGTTTCGCTGGTGAGGGTGACTTGGGCACCGAGGATATTGGCATCGCTGGAATCGACGACGACGCCGACGAGGGTGCCGGAGTTGAGTTGGGCGAGGAGGAGGGACGCGAGAGAGAACAGAAGGAGAGGGAGCGTACGCATGGCGGGAACGATATCATATATTCACTAGGATTGGGTAGGGGGGCTGCTGCGTTATAGTGTAAAGATTCCTCGTGCCAATATTTGATAAACCAACCCTGGATGGGACGATTCGAGCGCGGTCGATCCGCGACGAGATTGTGTTGCAATTACAGCAAGACATTATCAAGGGCTTGTTTGAGCCAGGTCAGCGGATTGTGGAGCGGGAGCTGACCGCGCGATTTGGGGTGAGCTCGATTCCGGTGAGAGAGGCGCTGCAGGATCTGGAGAGCCGCGGGTTGTTGACGCGTCGGCTGAACCATGGATATTCGGTGGTGGAGTTGAGTTCGACGGAGGCGTTGCGGATTTGCGAGTTGCGGCGATTTCTGGAGCCGAAGGTGGCGGAGTGGGCCGCGGAGCGGATTACGGCGGAGGGGATAAAGGGATTGGAGTTGCAGTTGCGGGAGATGGAGAAGGGGGCGCGGGCGGTGGATATGGCAGCGTTTTTCCATTCGGATTTAGGATTTCATCGGTTGTTGTGGAAGGCGTCGGAGAACGAGTTTGCGGCGAAGGCGTTGGAGACGGCATTAGGATCGCTGTTTGCGTCGGGGCTGGCGCGGAGCCTGCGGGCGACGGCGGCGGGGAAGGCGGAGCCGATTGACCGGGTGGGTGAGGTGGCGAAGCATCGACGGATCTTGGAGGCGATTAAGGCGAGACGGGGTGTGGAGGCGGGGCGGGAGCTTTTGGCGATGGCGGAGGGGTTCGAGCGGCACTTTCAGGGGTGAGGTTGGCCCGCGTTTGACTTCGAATTCGCATATCCTCAACAGACGGATATCTCTATGCGAATTTTCTTTGCTCTTGTGCTCTTGGCGTTGCCGGGTTTTTCCCAGGCTCTAACGCGCGCGAATGTGGCCACGATTCTTGGCTTTGAAGACAGCCAGGGTGGGCGGCTTTCCACTCGTTGGAACGCTGGTACAAATCCCGAGGTCGTAGCGGATGCCGACGTCTTCCAATCCGGGCGCTATTCGGCGCGGATCACGCGTACGGCTACCGCGAACTTTACCACCATCTTGGCGGCCATCCCGCAAGACTTTTCCGCCACGACGGTGGAACTCCGCGGCTTCGTGAAACTGGAAAATGTGGAGGGGAACATTGCCCTTTGGCTTCGCCAAGATGGCCTTGGGGGAAGCCTGGCGTTTGCGACGCTGCAGACGATGAATGTGCGAGGCACGGCGGACTGGAAGGAGTATTCGATCAACATCCGATTGCAGCCGAACGGACGACAGATCGTTTTTGGTTTTTTTCTTTCCGGTGCCGGTCAGGCCTGGACGGATTCGTTGCAGTTGCTCGCGGACGGGAAACCGATTGCCGAGGCTCCGACAGCCCCGCCTTCGATTCTTGTTTCGGATAACGAGTTCGACGGGGGGTCCAAGATCAATGTGAGTGATTTGACGGACCTGCAGGTTTCGAATTTGGCGACGCTTGCCAAGGTCTGGGGATTTCTCAAGTATCATCACACCGCGGTGACCGAAGGGACGCGTCATTGGGATTACGAATTGTTCCGGGTGATGCCACGGGTGCTGGCGGCACCGGACGCGGCTGCCGCAAATGCAGCGATGGGTGAATGGGCGGTTCGATTGGGTTCGCCGCGGCCCTGCGCGACTTGCGCCACTCTATTGGAGCGAGATTTGCGGCTGGCACCCGACGTCGGTTGGATTCAGGATGCGGACGGACTGGGCAAAGATTTGAGCGAAGCGCTGCAAGTGGCGTACAGCCGTCGGGCTACTGGGAATGCGCAGTTCTACGCGGCCAAGGCACCGGGGGCAGGCAATCCGGTGTTCGACAACGAATTGAATTATGCGGCGTTACGGCATCCTGATAGCGGATTCCAACTGCTTGCGCTGTTCCGATTCTGGAACATGATGCAGTATTTCAATCCGAATCGCGACATTATGGGAGACGATCCGTCGCAAGCGTCGGCGTACTGGAACGGCGTGTTGACGGAGTCGATGCGGTCGTTTGCTGAGGCATCGAATCGGTTGGAGTATCAACGGGCGCTGCTGCGGTTCATCGCAAAGATTAACGATACGCATTCTAATCTTTGGACGGGCACTTCGGCCTTGCCTCCGATAGGGCCGTGTCAATTGCCGGTCAACATGCGGTTTGTGGAGGGGAAGGCGGTTGTCTATCGGCGCACGGGGCGGGATCCCGCAGGCCCGAATCCGCTGGATGTCGGCGATGTAATCACTCATCTCGATGGATATCCGATGGAGGAACTGGTGCAGGAGTGGAGACCGTACTATCCGGCGTCGAACGAGCCGACAAGGTTGCGGGATATTGCCCGGTACTTGACGCGGGGTGTTTGTGGCGCGGTGGCTTTGACGGTGGAGCGCGGAGAGGGGACATTGCAATTGTCGGCGCTCCGCATCGAGCCGACTGCGATTGATTTTTCGCGATCGTCGGTCCATGATTTAGAGGGTCCGACGTATCAGAACATCGGCGGGGATGTGGGGTATTTGAAACTGAGTTCGGTGCGGGCGGCGGATTCGGCATCCTATGTGCGTCAAGCGGAAGGGACCAAAGGTTTAATTATCGACCTTCGCAACTATCCGTCGGAGTTCGTGGTGTTTACTCTGGGACAGTTACTGGTTGCGGAACGGACGACGTTTGTGAGTTTTACAGAGGTGGATCTGGCTAATCCCGGAGCGTTTTATCGACGGGCGGCGGCGACGCTGGT
>JANODS010001342.1:0-18480 GCA_031412835.1 Acidobacteriota bacterium
CACCGAAGTCAGCGCATTACCGCTGACGATGTAGGCGTGGCTATTGTTCCCGCCTCCCACCCGCTTGCCGCCGCGGGTGCCCTGCAGCTTTGCGGCGGGGGCCGTCGGCGGCGTCGATTCGCTCGCATAGTACTGGGAATATGCGGGCAGGGCTAGTAGGGCCAAGCCCACTGGAAGCGTCGTGTTTCGAACCAGTCCGCGGAAACTCATGGTTTTCTTTGACCCCACTTAAAGGGCGGCGGAACAGATATCGTGGCATCACCCAAATACAACCCTGTAGAATGCCGTCATGACACGCCGGGACTTTATCCACCGCGCCGCCGCTGGCCTCGCCGCGCTCTCCTCGACAGACGGACTTCTCGCCCAAGCCCGCGCCCAAGCCAAGCCACTCAATCTGAAAATCACCGACCTCAAAACCTTTATCGTCAACCGGGGCGGAACCAACGGCAGCAACTACGTCTTCGTCAAGATCTATACCAACCAAGGCCTCACCGGCCTCGGCGAGGGTTCTGTCACCAGCAAGGAAGCGACGGTCGCCGTCGCTATCGAAGAGCACAAGCGCTATCTCATCGGCAAGGACCCAGCCGATATCGAGATGCACTGGCAAGCTATGTACCGCTGGCCCCGCTGGCGCGGCGGACCCATTCTCAACTCCGCCATCAGCGCCGTCGAAATTGCCCTGTGGGACATCCTCGGCCAAGCGCTCGGTCAGCCCATCTGGAAGCTGCTCGGCGGCCGCGCCCGCGACCGCGTGCAGATGTACGTCCACGCCAGCGGCAACTCCCCGCAGGCCTACGCCGAGTCCTGGCTCCAAGCCAAGCAAGAAGGCTGGACCGGCTGCAAAGCCGCCTTCATCACGACGCAAGGTGACGTCATTGACCCTCTACGCTCCGTCAGCGAAGGCATTGCCAATCTCAAAGCCGTCCGCGCCGCCGTCGGCGATGACTTCCGCATCTGCATCGATCTCCACGGCAAGACCACCCCCACCATGGCCATCGATTTCTGCCGTCGTGCCGAAGAGTACCGTCCCTATTTCGTAGAAGAAGCCACGCAGATCGAAGACCTCGACGAACTCGCCCATCTCCGAGCCTCCACCCGCATCCCCTTAGCCACCGGCGAGCGGCTGTTCACCAAGTACGCCTTCGCTCCGCTCTGCCAGCGTCATCTCGTCGACTACGTCCAGCCCGACGTCGTCCACTGCGGCGGAATCCTCGAAATGAAAAAGATTGCGACCATCGCCGAAGCCTACCGCGTCGAGCTGGCGCCGCACAATCCGCAAAGTGAAGTCAGCACCCTGGCCTCGCTTCACGTCGATTTCTCGACGCCGAATTTCGCGATCCAGGAGATCACCCACCGCGGCAACGAGCAGTACTGGAAGGATCTCTTCTATGGCGGCGGCATCGACTACAAAGGCGGCTTCGCCCAACCGCCCGACCGTCCCGGCTTAGGCGTCAACCTGGACGAAAAGGTTGCCGCGCTCAGGCCGTATCAGCCTCACACGCGGCAACAACTTCGCTTCGCCGATGGAGCCATCGCCGACCACTAAAGTACTTCGAAGATCGCCTCGACTTCCACTGCCACCCCGGTCGGGAGCGACGCAAATCCCAGCGCCGAACGCGCGTGGAAGCCATCCCCTGCTTTCCCGAATACTTCATGCAACAGGTCCGACGCCCCGTTGATCACCAAGTGCTGCTCAATGAACTCCGGCGCGGAGTTCACGCAGCCCAGTACCTTGATCACCTTCAGCCCGTCCAGCGTCCCGTGCGCGTTCCACACCGAATTCAAAATCTTCGCCATGCAATCGCGAGCCGCCGCATAGCCCTCTTCGGTCGTCACGCCCGCGCCCAGCTTGCCCTTCATCGTGCTGACATGCCCAGAGCTGAGCAGTTGATTGCCCGATCGAATGCAAAGATTCAGATAGCCAGGCGTCTGCTTTTCAAAAACCAGGCCGAGGCCTTCCGCGCGTTGTTGAGGAGTCATCGTTCGATTGTAGCCGTCTCGCCCAACAACAGGCCAATGTGGTCCACCCCGGAACTCTTCGCGATGCCCATCGCCCGCGCTACGCAGGCGCCGGGATAGATCGCTCCGTGCAATCGTCTCCTGGTTCAATCGATCCGAGTCATCCGCCGTCACCTGCAAGACCACCGTTAACTCCGACGGTGCCGAGGCGCCGGTCGACTCTTGCGGTAGACACCGCTACTCATCGAGAAGTTGCCGCACCGCTTCGCTCCCAATACGATCCACTTTCGGTCGTCGACCCAAATACTCGTTCACCCCTTCGAGCGATCCGAACAATCCGACAAAGCTCGGATGCCGCCGCCCCGGCGCGCGCCGATCGCGCGAAAAGTCCCGCGCCGAAAACGTTCCGTTCTCCGCAATCACGGCCGTCCCCATCGGCCGGTATTCGTGCGTCCCCGCCGCCCACGCCTGCTCGCCCGCGATCCAAAGTGCAAAGCCCATGAATGATATTATCGAGCCCATGAACAGACGCAGCTTCGCTTCCAGCCTCGCCGCCGGTGCCGCCTTCGCCAACGCCTCTCCCGCTCAGGTGCTTCCCGCTAAAAAGGGCCGCCTGAAACAAGGAGTCTGCGGCGGCGTATTCCGCGGCTCCAACCTCGATTTCGATGGCCAATGCAAACTCGCCGCTGAACTCGGCATCGTTGGCTACGACCTCCAAGGCCCCGAACGCTTCGAAACTCTGAAGAAGTACGGCCTCACTCCCACCATGCTTCCCGGCAGCAGCAAGCTCTCCGATGGCACCAACGACCTCGCCCTCCACCCCGAGATCATTGCCAACACGACCAAGCTCATCGACCAGGCCGCCGCCGCCGGCGCGCCGAACATCATCATGCTCTCCGGCAACCGCCGCGGCCGCACCGACGAACAAGGCATCGAGAACACCGTCAAACTCATCAACGCGGTCAAGAAACGCGCCGAGGACAAAGGCGTCAACCTTTGCATGGAGCTCCTCAACAGCAAGGTCAACCACCCGGACTACCAGTGCGATCGCACCTGGTGGGGAGTCGAGGTCTGCAAGCGCGTCGATTCGCCCCGCTTCAAGCTCCTGTACGACATCTATCACATGCAGATCATGGAAGGCGACATCATCCGCACCATCGAACAAAACTTCAAGTATTTCGGCCACTTCCACACCGCCGGCAATCCCGGTCGCCACGAACTCAGCGTCGATCAGGAGATCAACTACAAAGGCATCTGCAAGAAGATCGTCGAACTCGGCTACACCGGCTACATCTCCCACGAATACACCCCGGTCGTGAAGCCGGTCCGCGAAGCGCTTCTCGAAGCAATTGAGCAATGCACGGTCTAAGCCGCCGCGGTCTTCTTCTCTCCCTGGCCCCGGGCAAGCTTCGCGCCCTCATTGTCGACGGCGAGAACGACCACGACTGGCCCACCGCCACCCAAGCCATCCGCGAGATCCTCGAAGCCACGGGTCGCTTCGAGGTTCGCGTCTCGACCAGCGGACGCGCCGCTTGGCGCCCGCCGTTTGCCAGCGCCGACGTCGTCATCCTGAACTACAACAGCGGCCACCTCGAAACCTCCAAACGCTGGCCGCTCGCGGTTGAAGAAGACTTCCTCGGCTACCTCGGCAGCGGCGGCGGTGTCGTCATCTTCCATGCCGCTAACCACGCCTTTGCGGAATGGCCGGAATACAACCACATCATCGGCCTCGGCTGGCGGGACAACGCCGTCGGCCCCGGCCTCTTCATTACGAAAGAAGGTAAGCCCAAGCTCGTTCCTCCTCCCGATGGACCCCGAGTCGGCCACGGTCCTCGTCACGACTTCGCCGTAACCACCATGCGCAATGGTCATCCCCTCACGAAGGGAATGCCCCGCGAATGGACCCAGCGCTCCGAGCAACTCACGCACGGCCTTCACGGACCCGCCGAGAAACTCACCATCATCAGCTACGCCTGGTCCAAGGACTCGCAACGAAACGAGCCGATGGAATGGACTCGCCCGTGGGGCAAGGGCCGCGTCTACACAACGATGTTCGGCCACACCGCAAAGGGCGAAGACAATCCCAATCTCCGTACCCCCGGCTTCCGCGCCACTCTCGCTCGCGGCGCCGAATGGGCCGCTACCGGCGCGGTTAAATCTTTTGCTGCTTCCACGTTCCACGACGAAACAGCAGCACCGCCACAATCGCCACCGCCGTCTCCGCCACCGTGATCGCCGAGAAGACGCCGCGCGGTCCATAACCCATCCCGATGGCCAGCGTCCACGCCAAAGGAATTTGCAATGCCCAGTAACAAGCCAAATTCACCATCGTCGGCGTATACGTGTCGCCCGCCCCGTTGAACGCCTGCTCCATCATCATCCCGTAGGACAGAAACACGTAAGCCGCGGAGATGAACCGAAGACAATCCGCCCCCATCGCGACCACCGTCGGCTCACTCGTGAAAAGGCCAATCACCGACTCGGCGAAGATCAAGAACACCACCGACAGTCCACCCAGAAACCAAAGGTTGTAGCGCGCTGCTTCCCACACGGACGCCTCCGCCCGCTCCGGCTTGCCGGCTCCCAGGTTCTGACCGACCAACGTCGCCGCCGCGTTGCACAATCCCCACGAAGGCAAAATCGAAAAGATCACCACCCGAATCGCAATCGTGTATCCCGCCAACACCTCCGACCCAAACGTCGAGGCAATCCGCACCATCGCCGTCCAACTCGCCGTTGCCACGAAGATCTGAAACATCCCGCTCGTCGCCGGTTTCAGGATGTGGCCCATCAACTCGCGATCGAACCGCATCGCTTCCCAAGTCAGCCGGATCCGCCCCGATCCTCGGAACAACTGCCACACCTGATATCCCACCCCGCAACTCCGCCCAATCAGCGTCCCGACCGCCGAACCTTCAATCCCCATTTCTGGAAACGGCCCCCATCCAAAGATCAGGCACGGGTTCAGCAGAATGTTGATCGCGTTCCCAAACCACAATACCTTCATCGCGATTACCGCGTCACCCGCCCCGCGAAACACCGCGTTCAAAAGAAAGAGCAGCATCACCGCGGCCGACCCGCCCAGCGAAATCCGCGTGTAGCCGCTGTTCTTCTGTACCGCCTCCGATGCACCCATCAGGCTGAGTAATTCCGGCGCATAAAAGACGCCGACCAAGCCAATCGCCGCCGCCGCCGCCATTCCGATGAAGATCGATTGCACCGCTCCCCGCGCCGCTGCCGCCGGGTCCTTCTCCCCGATCCTGCGAGCCACAAACGCCGTCGTCGCAAAGCTCAGTCCCATTGCGATCGCAAACACGAATGTCGATAGGCTCTCCGTCAGCCCCACGGTCGCCACCGCGTCATCGCCGAGGCGAGCCACGAAGAAGATGTCGACCACAGCGAACAGCGACTCCATCGCCGTCTCCAGGATCATCGGTATCGCAAGCAACGCGATCGCCCCGCGCAGTGATCCCGTGGTGAAATCCTTCTCTTCGCCGTTCAACGATTCCCGCAGGGCCTTCAGCAGCGAACTCATCCGAGATACTGCATCTCGGCATGGCGACCGCAGAAGTGGAGAAAGCAAGCCCGCCCGAAGCTTACCGCCAGACACAGCCGCAATAGCTCTTCGCGATTAGGCCGGTCTTCGAGCACGAACGGGTAATGTTGATGAACATCGCGGGACCATCCGTAGTTGTAACGGCTATCGATGGGGTGATCCAGCTTCGCGTCGAAAATGTTCCAGGAAAGAGGCCGCTGTTCGTAATGCCACGTGTTCTCCCCCCGGTCCTCGTACTCGTCGTACACCCTGCCGAACAAGGGCGCCACGTGTCGGGGCGAATAGGCCAGCACTCCGGTATTCATTCCCATCTCGAAATCGGAAGGCAGTCCAAACGAAGTGTGATATCGCGCCTTGTAAACCTCTCGCCACGACTGGGTCACGAAGGGCGGCAACGACTCGCCCGTCAACACGCCCACTTTGTCGTCCGGCACTGCCGCCAGCAAATCCTCGGCGTTCGCGTTGTTGATCACAATGTCGCTATCCAACCACAACATCCGGTCGTACTCTTGCGCCCACGCTTGCCTTGGGATAATGCATTTTTGCCACGCCGGGCTCCGCGCTTCCGCTCGCGGCGAGACGTCCAACGACTCTGTGATCACGATCAAGTCCAATCCAAACCGTTCCGCGTATTGCCGCCATCCGGCCTCCGCATATTGACGCCACCAACCAAGATATCGATCCCCAATTGCCAACGTCACGAGCGCTCGCTTCATACGCTCCTGAGTCTAGCATTGCTGATACAATCAGGTCCTAATGACTCGGCGTACACTTGCTTATCGCGGCGCGGCCATGTTTACCGCCGCCTCTTACGGTCGCATCCTCGGGGCCAACGATCGCATCAATCTCGGCCTCATCGGCTGTGGCGATCGGGGCGAATTCGTCTCGTCCGTCTTCACCGGAACCAAGCAGATCGACCTCACGGCCGTCTGCGATATCTATGGCGCGAAGATCGATAAACTCCAAACCAAGAACGCGAACGCCAAAGGCTTCAGCGATCACCGCAAGCTCCTCGAACAGAAGAATGTCGACGCTGTCCTGATCGCTACCCCCGACCATTGGCACACCGGCACCGCAATCGACGCGCTCAACGCCGGCAAAGATGTCTACGTCGAAAAGCCGCTCTCGCTCACGATTGAAGAAGGCCCCCGCGTCGTCAAGGCCGCCCGCATCAACAACCGCATCTGCCAAGTTGGCATGCAACAACGCAGCGGCCAGATCTATCTCCAAGCCAAACGCGAGTACTTCGATACGAAGAAGCTCGGCAAGATCACCCTCGTCCGTACCTGGTGGCACGGCAACACCTACCACCTGCGCAAAGCGCCCACTTCGCTTTCCCCCCAACCGTCCAATCTCGATTGGGCTCGCTTCCTGGGGCCGCTGAAATGGCGCGACTACGATCCGCAGCAGTACTTCAATTTCCGCGCCTACCTCGACTACGGCGGCGGCCAAGTCACCGACCTGTTCACCCATTGGATCGACGTCGTCCACATGTTCATGAATCAGGACAACCCCATCGCGGCCAGTGCCGCCGGGGGCGTCTATCACTACAAGGACGGCCGCACCGCGCCGGACACGATCAACGTCCTCCTCGAGTATCCGAACGATTGGACCGCCACCTTTGAAGCGACCCTCGCGCCCGGCATCAAGGGTGCCGCCATTGAGTTCTGCGGCACGGAAGGCAAACTCTACATCACCCGCGGCGAGTTCATCTATACCTCGGCCGAACGCGGTGCCGTACCCGTCACCTTCAAGAGCCCCCGCGATCAAACTATTGACCACGTCGAGAACTTCATCGACTGTTGCCGTACCCGGAAACTCCCCAACGGCGACGTCTACATCGGCCATCGCTCCGCCGCCGCATCCCATCTCGGCAACATTGCTTACGTCCAAAAACGTCGCCTGAATTACAATCCTGACCGCGAGGAAATTCTTCCGCTTTAGTGCGGGTTTCGGCCCCTCGTTTCCGCGTGGTACCTTTGAGGCCATATGAGGCAACTTCAGCCCGTGATCTGGATGAAAGGGACTCTGCTTAGTCCCCAACATCTCCAGACACAGGATCGGTTCATCGAATCAACGCTGCGCTTTCAAACCGAAGCCCTTTCCTTCGCGGCTTGGGGCTTCGAAGACGTACGCATCGACCACGAGCAGTTGTCGAATGGCAACCTCGCTGTCGCGGAGGCTCGCGGCATGTTGCCCGACGGTCTCATGTTCGAAATTCCGGCCACGGATCCGCCGCCGCCGCCGAAGTTACTCGCCGAAGCCTTCGACCCGGATCAGAAGGAGCTCGATATCTATCTCTGCATTCCCGAAGCTCGCATTCCGGGCATGAACATTTCACTCGCCACGAAGAAGGACGCCGCCACCCGCTACTACGCCGACGTCTCCCTGCTTCGCGATGAGAACAACGGTACCGTCGAAAAGCCCGTCCAAGTCGCCCGCAAGAACTTCCGGCTCCTCACCGGCAACGAAGCCCGAGAAGGCTACTCGACGATTCGCGTCGCCCGGGTCAAGCGCCACGCTACTGGCACCCTTGAACTTGATCAGCGGTTCGTCCCGCCGCTGCTCGACGTCGAAGGCAGTGAGTACATCATGGCGATCACCCGTCGCCTCGTCGAAATCCTGGCTGCGAAAAGCTCGATGCTGGCGGGCAGTCGTCGGCAGAAGAACCTCAGCTTGGCCGATTTCGGCACCGCCGATATCGCCAACTTCTGGCTCCTTTACACGATCAATTCTCATTTCCCGATCTTCCAGCACCTGCTCGAAGTGCGGCGCGGCCACCCGTCGAAACTCTACGAAACCATGCTCTCACTCGCCGGAGCGATGACCACGTTTTCCACGACTCTGCATCCGCGCGACCTGCCGAAATACGATCACGACAATCTCGCCGGATGCTTCACCGAACTCGATGACATGATTCGCAATCTGCTCGAAACTGTCATCCCGAGCAATTTCATCTCGCTCCCGCTCAAGCTTCTCCAGCCGTCCATCTGGGGCACGCCGCTGGCCGAAGATCGCTTCCTCAAAAACACCCGTCTCTATTTGGCGGTCACCTCCGAGATGAACGAGGCCGATCTCATCACCAAGGTCCCTCATCTCATCAAGCTCTGTTCGGCCAACCACATTGAGCATCTGGTTCGCCAAGCGCTTCCCGGCGTTCCGCTGACTCATGTGCCCAAGCCGCCCAGCGGCGTCCCCGCCAAGCTGAACTCGCAGTACTTCAGCCTCGATCAGGCTCCGGGCGGGATGGCCTGGGAAGCAATCACTCGTTCTCGGAATTTGGCGGCGTATGTTCCAGCGGACTTTCCCCGTCCGCAGTTGGAACTGATAATTCTACTTCCGGAAGGGGCGGCGCGCTAATCCGAAAAGGTTGCCGCTCCCAGTACGTCAACGAACGCCATGCCCATTCGAGCGGGCCGAATCGATAGTGCCGTAGCCAGATCGGGCTCACGATCAACTGCACGGTCCATATCGCCGCCACGATGTAGTAGAGCTGGTGACGCTCCAGCTTGCCGAACCAGCCGAAGCCATAGCCCCCGTAGAAGATCGTCGTGCAGATCAGAGTATCGAGAATGTAGTTGCTGAAGGCCGTTTGCCCCACGGCGGCCAGTCGACGGGTACACCATGCCATCCGTCCGCTTTTCACTACCAGCACGAGAAGCGCCACGTGCCCGAACGCCACGAGCACCCGCCCGAGTTGGTAAAAGCCGAACGCATACCAGGACGTGAAGATCTCCCAGTTCGCCGCTGCCATCCGCCACGCCAACACCGCGTTTAGCGTCAATCCAAGCCCGTACCCCACCGCCAGCAGCTTCGCATAGAATCCGACGCTCCGGTCTCCAGTCAAGACGCCGGCTTTGAACAAGCCCATCCCTAAGAGCAGGAACGACAACACGTCCCAACTCCCCGGTGAGTAATACGGTCCCGAGTGCCACTCGCCTACGGTCTCCGCGCGCTTCTTGAAGTTCGCCGCGTAGTTCCCCCGATACGCCTCCACCTCTTTGGCAATTTTCTCAGGCTCTGGTTGCCACTCTTTATTCCGGTTCTCCCACTGATCCTTGTCCTTCTTCTGCTCGTCGGTGAGCTTCGCTCCGCCCTTCTCCAGTTTCTGCGCCGCTACAGCCTTATCGCGCAGCGCCGGCATCTGGCTGGCTTCGTAGATGCCCATGCCCGACATAATGGCGATTAGAAGCAGTCCGACGCCGATCAACGTCCGCGCGCTCAACTTCCGGAGCGGGTAGAGCATCAGCGCCGCCAGCGCGTAGTAATAGAGAATGTCGCCGATCCAGAGAAAATACGCGTGGATCATGCCGAATAGCATCAGCCACAGGTTGCGCCGGTAGTAGATATCCGCCGTATCCGGGCTCTCTCGTGACGTGAGGAGCACTACCCCTGCCCCGAACAACATCGAGAAGATAGCCCGCATCTTGCCGTCGAAAATGACGATTTGCAAAAACCAGGCCCACCAGTTGGGGCCCGCCGTGCCGCCCATCACGTTGGGGTTCGCCTCGGCCACTCCCGGCATCGAGAAGCTCAAGATATTCATCAGGAGAATGCCGAGCAGGGCGAACCCCCGCAGGACATCGATCATCAGAATTCGGTCTTCACTCCGAATCGGCGCGGTAGGATGCATGACCCATTATCCTACCGCCGTTTTTAACTTCTTGAGCGCAAACACGAGCACGACGGCCACGGCGATCACCAGGAGGCCGACAAACAACAGGATCGGAACTAGATTAGATTTTGGCGCCGATATCTGAACGGAAGGCAATTGCGGCATCTGGGGCATTTGCGGAGCTTGCGGCATTTGGGGCATCTGCGGCGTTTGCATCTGGGGCATACCCGGCACGTACGGCATCTGCGGAGCCTGCGGCATTTGTGGCATTTGCGGGGCCTGCGGCATCTGCAGATCCGCTAGGTTGAACCCTGCGCCTGCCGCTGGAGGGGCCGCCCCACCCCCACCCTCTGGCATTCCGCCGGGACCCTTGGGAGCTGCGAACATGCGGGTGTATTCACTGGGGCCCTGCGGCTGGCCCGCTCCGCCTGGCCCTCCCGCGGCTGGGAACTTGGGGGCGGAGAACGCTTGGGTCGCTCCGGACGGAGGAGTACTGCCACCCGAAGACGGGAAGTTCGGCGTCGGCGGGGCTGAGGCGGCGGGCGGAAACACGGGGCTCTTGGGCGGAGGGGGACTCGCCATCGGGGTGCCAAAGTTGCCGGGCGGAGGAGCGCTGAACCCGCTCGCGGGCGGCGGACCGCCGGCTGACCCTGGCGTTCCGAACATGCTGGTGAACTGTCCCGGGGCGTCCACCGCTTTGGGCAACGGCAGGCCCGACCCGACGTTGGGCAGCCCCCCGCCGATTCCACGGCTATCCGGGAACTGAGAGGGCATGGTTGGCGGAGCGGGGGGCGGTGCTCCGGGCGATGCCGAGAACATCCGCGTGAACTCGCCGGGACCCTGCGAAGCGGCTCCTGGACCCTTGGCCGGAGCTGGAGGAAGGGGAGGCACCCCTGCCGGCGGCTGGGCGGACGTGGTCGGCGGTGGGGATGGAGGAGCGGCTGAAGGCGAGTTGAACATCATCGTAAACTCGCCCGCGCCTCCTTTGGCCGGTTGCGCTGGGGCAACAGGCGGGGCTGGAGCGGCAGGCGGTCCAGCTGACGGAGTCGAAAACATTCTGGTGAATTCGCCCGGTGCTGCCGCCGGTGCGCTTGACATCGAGGTGCCTGGCTTATCCCGGGACGGCACCTGGAACAGCTTCATGAAATCATCGTCGCGAGCCCCGGCTCCTGATGGCTGCTTTGAGGAGCAATCGGGTGCTGGCGTAGCGGAGAACATCTGCGTAAACTCGCCGCCGGCTGGAGGAACCGGTTTTCTCTCCGAGCCAGACGATGGCGTCATTGCCTTGAAAGGCGGGAGTGTCTCGCCGCGTTCCAGAGCTCCGGCGGGGATGGGTGCCCGGAAGGGAGGCAGCGTTTCGCCCCGCTCGAGAGCTCCGGACGCAATTGGCGCGCGAAATGGTGGTAAAGTCTCGCCTCGTTCCAGGGCGCTTTGGGCGACCGGTGCCCGGAAGGGCGGAAGGGTCTCGCCCCTCTCCAGCGCTCCAGGGGAGATGGCTCCGTGCGATGGTGCCGGTGCCGCGGAAGGGAACATGGCCGTAAACGACGATGCTGGCGGAGGCGGGGCTTGCGAGGGAGGCGGCGGAGCCTGCGGCGGGGGAGGCGGCGGCGCGGCCTTCGGGGCCGCGACAGGAAGGGGAGGTGGTTCCGCCATCGCGAACATGGACGTAAATGCCGTTGTATCGCCCAACGCTGCCGCCGCTGGAGGGGCTGGCGGCGCGGGAGGCGCGGCAACTGGTTTCGGCTTCGGCGGTTCCGCCGTCGCAAACATGGAAGTGAACGAGACGGTCTCTCCGCCTATCGCCGCCGGAGCCGGCGGAGGTGTGACAACAGTAGGAGCGGGCGGCTTCGGGGGTTCCGCCGTCGCGAACATCGACGTGAAGGAAACGGTTTCTCCGCCCATCGGAGCCGGAGGAGCGACCGGTGCTTTCGGCGGTTCTGGTGGAGCCACTTGTACCGCCAGGGCCGGGGCGGTTGTCGCCGATGAAAAGGTTGCCTCGCTGATCGGAGCGGGAGGTGCCGCCGGTGCTTTTGGTGGTTCCGGAACAGCCGCTGGAGCCGGGGCGGGGGTCGCAAACATCGACGTGAAAGAAACGGTTTCTCCGCCGATCGCGGTCGGAGGAGCGGCCGGTGTCGCCGGTGCCTTTGATGGTTCCGGGACAGCCACTGGTGCTGCCGGAGCCGGGGCGGGGGTTGCAAACATCGACGTAAACGAAACCGTTTCTCCGCCGATTGCGGCTGGAGGAGCGGCCGGTGCTTTCGGTGGTTCCGGCACTGCCGGTGGTGCCGGGGCGGGGGTTGCGAAGGTCGACGTGAAAGAGACGCTTTCTCCGCCGATTGGGGCGGGAGGCGCTGCCGGTGCCTTCGGTGGTTCTGGAGCCGGGGTGGGCGTTGCGAACATCGACGTGAACGAAACGGTTTCTCCGGCGATGGGAGCGACAGGTGCCGCCGGTGCTGTCGGTGCGGCAAACGATGCCGTAAACGACGACGGCTCATTGATGTTTACGGCCACAGGCGCTGGCGGCGGCATCGTCAACTTCGGCATCTCCTCCGTGGCAATATCGTTGGCCGCGACCGAGGGCAGGGAATCCACCCACCCGCGAAACGTCTTCCGGTCTGGCAACAACTCGACGACGACGTAAGGGCTTCCTTCGAGTTCGCCGCGCTCAACAATTAATCGGGCATCCGCCGCGCTGAGCCGGTCCAGCTTTGCCAAAATCGCAATGTTTTCCGGCGTTCGCCCAGCCACAAACATGTGGACTTCGAGAGCCCGACCGGTCGTTATCTCTCTCGCGACGAAAGTCTTGATGCCGTCATCGCGTAGCGGGGCCAGCAATTCGTATTTATCGTAGAAGCTCATTGGCCAAGTCGCCCTTATAGAGTCACAAGCTTACCATGTAGTGCGGAATCCGGACCTCAATCCCATCACCGATTTTCATTCGATAATACACTGATTATTTTGAGGGTGTCGCGGGATTTCCTTACGCTTTCCGCGTACCATTTGAAGGAGCGTATGATGAACGAGCTCTATGGTAGAGTGAATGCTGCCAGAAATGGCAAGGTTCCGGAATGAAACAGCTTTCCCGCGTTGTCTGGTCGGAGGGGATGTATCTCGGGCCGCACCATTTTCAGGTGCAGGGCCGGTACTTCGAAGACTCCATTCGTTTTGCCACCTCCTCGCTTTGGTTTGAAGCATGGGGGCTAATCGGGTGTGAACTCGATTCTGAGGCTCTCCTCAATGGTTCTCTCGCGTTGCTACACGCCCGAGGCGTTTTTCCAGATGGCTTGGCGTTCCACATGCCAGACCACGATCCGCTGCCCGCCCGCCGGGCCTTTGCGGACCTTTTCCCCGTCACCCGCGACACTGTGACGGTGCTCCTTACGGTGCCGCCGATGAAGCACAACGGTCTCAACTGCCTTCCCTCTGAAGACAGCCCAAATCCGGCGGTCCGGTACGCGGCTCAACCCGTTTCGCTTTTTGATGAAACCACGGGACGCGACGAAAAGCCGGTCCGGCTCGGGCGCAAGAACGTCCGCATGGTCCTCGACACGGAACCGTACGACCCCCAGCAATCCATCGCCATCGCTCGGGTTCAACGCGACGGCACCGGCGGTTTCATCTTCGACCGCGACTTTGTCCCCCCCTGCATTCAGATCGGAGCCAGCGAACGCCTGCTCTCCATGCTCGCTCGGCTGATCGACATCCTGGAGGAAAAGAGCTCCACGCTCAGCCGAGGCAAGACCGCCGGCGCGAGCCTCTGGAGCGAATATTCGACCAGCGAGATCGCCACGTTCTGGATGCTCCATAGCGTCAATGCCGCCGTCCCGGAGCTCCGCCACATTTTACGGGTCAAGAAAGGCCACCCCGAGGAGCTGTATACCACCATGGCCCGCCTCGGCGGTGCCCTCTGCACGTTCGCGATGGAATCCCATCCTCGCGACATCCCGCTGTACGATCATCGAAAATTAGACAAAACTTTTGAAGCGCTCGACCTCCATATCCGCACTCATTTGGAGACGATCGTGCCGACCCGCTTTGTCGAAATTCATCTGGAAAAAACCGCCGACTACTTTTACTCGGGAGCCGTCACGGATACCCGTGCTCTCAACAAGTCGCGCTGGATCCTAGCCATCCGCTGCAATGTCGGCGAGGCCGAAGTGATCCGCCGCACGCCCATGCTCGCCAAGCTCAGCTCCGCCGACTGGGTGGCTAAACTCGTCGAAAGAGCCATGGGCGGCATGTCGCTGACCCATCTGCCGGTCCCCCCGTCGGCCATCCGCAGTCGCGTCGACGCGCAATACTTTTCCATCACCTGTGCCGACCCCCACTGGAGCCAGATCAATCGCACCCGTCAAGTCGGACTCTACATCCCCGGTGATTTGCCGGACCCCAAGCTCGAGCTGTTTGCGTTGCTAGACTCGTAACACCCTTGCCCATGAGGACTCGATGAACCCTTCTGCCCCTCAAGCCCCTCCCGCCGCCTATGGCACCGAACGTCGCGCGGAGAATCTCGCCTTCGTCTTTCAGGAAGTCTTCACCGTCGCTGAACGGTTGCGCTCGAATCGCCAGCCCGTTACCGACCCCAACATTTTCCGCCAGCAGGTTCGCGAAGCCCTGAAAATGGCGGACGCCGAAGCGCGCAAGCGCGGATACGATCAGCAGGAAATCCAACTGGCTATTTTCGCCGCCGTTGCTTTTCTCGACGAATCCATTCTAAATTTGCGAAGCCCGGTGTTCGCGGACTGGCCCCGGCAGCCGTTGCAGGAAGAGTACTTTGGCCACCACGTCGCCGGCGAAGTCTTCTTCCAACACCTCAACAACCTCGTCCGCATGAACGACTCGCAGTCTCTCGCCGATTTACTGGAGATGTTCCAACTCTGCATGTTGCTGGGTTTCGCGGGCCGCTACTCGATTGGCAATCGCGCCGAGATCGGCCCGATCGTGAACGCAGTCGGGGAAAAAATCGCTCGGATTCGCCGCTCGTCCGCGCTTCTGTCGCCGGACTGGCAACCGCCCCCTTCCACCGGTGCGCCCACCTCCACGCAGGATCCATGGGTAAAACGCTTTCTCTACGGGGCCATCGGTGCTGTCGTCTTCGCAGTAGCTGGTTATGGACTTTACTACTATCTGTTGGACGGCGGGATCGCCACCCTCCAGCAGTTGGCCCTCGGACGCTAAGGGAGCTTTGCCATGTCACCTCTCGTAATTGCACTTATCGGACTCGTTGTCTGGATCGGACTTTCGGTCGGTCTCGGTTTCCTCCTTGGCCTCAAAGACTCGACCCTCTACATCTTCATCGGCATACTCAGCATCGTCGGGATCATCGGTGCCGGCTTCTTCGTTTGGTGGAAAAATAAGCAGGACGCCGCCAGCGGAGCCAAGCCGAGTGGCGACCCTGAGATCGACCAACTCGTAAAAGAGGTGGACGCCAAACTCGCCGCCGCCAAGGCCGTTGCTGGAGCCAAGATCGGCAACCTGCCGCTCTTCTTCGTGATGGGCGAACCGGGGAGTGTCAAGACCACGAGCGTCGTCCAGTCAGCCCTTGAACCGGAGCTCGTCTGCGGCCAGGTCTACCAGGAAACCAATATCGTTTCTACGCGGCTTGCCAACGTCTTCTTGGCCAAGAACTCGCTGTTTCTCGATGTAGGCGGCGCTCTGATGGGCAACGCCGAACGGTGGCAGCGCTTGGTTCGCCGCATGGCCCCCGGCGGTATGAAGTCCGTGATGGGCGGCTCCGCGCAGGCCCCCCGCGCGGTCGTCGTCTGCTTCGATGTCGAACGTTTTCTTACGCCCGGGGGCGGCGAGGCGATCACCGCTTCGGCCCGCAATTTGAACGCCCGCCTCGGCGATATCGCCCAGACGCTCGGTATTAACTTCCCGGTCTACGTGCTGTTCACCCGCATGGACCGCATGCCTTTCTTTCACGAGTTCGTTCGGAATTTCTCGAACGAGGAGGCCTTTCAGGTGCTCGGTGCCACGGTACCGATGCAGAACTTCTCGGCCCAAGGGATCTACGCCGAAGACGCCAATAAGCAGGTCACGGACCTGTTCCAGAACATCTGTTACTCGCTGGGCGACAAACGCCTTTTCTATCTTCCGCGGGAAACGGACCCCGAAAAACTCCCCGGCGCTTACGAGTTCGCCCGCGAGTTCCGCAAGCTCCGGACGCCCATCGTCCAGTTCCTCGTTGACCTTTGCCGCCCGAGCCAACTGCGGACGTCTCCGTTCCTCCGTGGCTTTTATTTCTCCGGAGTTCGGCCCATCATCGTGGATGACAGCGGCGGCATCCGCAGCGCTCGCGAACAGCACCAGTCCGCTCTCGACGCTGGCTCCGGCGCTACAAAGGTTTTCAAACTCGGACCCGGCGGCCTGATGGCCCAAGGCGCTCCGGGCGGCACACCGACGGTTGGTGCCACGCGCAAAGTTCCGCAGTGGACGTTCCTCGGTCGCCTGTTTAACGACATCCTGCTCGGCGATAAAGACGCCTTGATGGCCTCCAGTTCGTCCACTAAAACGAGCATGGCGCAGCGGATCCTTCTCGCCACCGCCGCCGTCCTCGGCCTAGGTGCCTTGATCGGCTTTACTTTTTCGTACTTCAACAACCGTTCGCTCGAAAACAATGCCATCGAAGCCGCTCGCGGCATGGCCAGCGTCAACGCCGCCGACCCCGCGGCCCTCCCAGAAGTCTCCGCGCTGGAGAAGCTTGAAGTCCTTCGCGGGACCCTGCAAACTTTGGATGGCTATCGCGTCAACGGCTCACCGTATAGCTACCGCTGGGGGCTGTACTCGGGCGACGCTGCGTATCCCGAAGTCAAGAAGATCTGGTGTCAGAAGTTCAATCAGCAGCTTCTGGGCCCCACGGTTCTCAACCTGAAGACGCAGATGAACCGTTTGCCCGCCACCCCGAATCCGACTGACGATTACTCGGCGAACTTCTCTAACCTGCGCACCTACTTGACCCTCACCGCCTATCCCGACAAGGCTCAGCCGGAAGTCACGACCCCGGCTCTGCTGGCCGCTTGGTCTCAGGGCAAAAATGTCGACGAAACTCGTCAGAAGCTTGCCCGCCAGCAGTTCGAGTTCTATAGCGACTTCCTCAAAACGGGCGGTTGCCCGCTGCCCTTCGAGCCGGAACCGGTCAGCAACGCGCGCCGCTATCTCTCCGGTTTCTCGGGCGTCAAGCCGATCTACCTTTCGATGATCGCGGCGGCCAACAAGGTCAATAAGCCGGTCAATTTTAATCGCGACATCAAGAATTCCGCCGACTTCGTGCTCAACAACAAAGACGTGCTCGGTGCCTTCACCCGCCCTGGCTTTGCCTCGATGTCGGGCTTCATCAAGAACCCGAAATCGTTTTTCGGGGGAGAGACGTGGGTGCTTTGCGGCGACACGGCCGTTAGCAAAGATACCGCTCGGACCACTTGCAATACCTCGCAAAACTTCGAGCCCATCCAGCTCGGCAAGGACATTACGGAACTGTATTCGGCTGACTACATCCTGGCGTGGCAGACCTACATCAAGAACTCTTCGGTCGTGAAGTTCAAGGATTTGGAAGATGCCGCCATTAAGCTCGAAGCGGTCTCGAACAATTCAACTCCGCTGCTGGCGCTGTTCTGGCTCGCTACGCAACACACCTCCGTCGATAACGAAAAGGTGAAGGTGGCGCTGCAGCCGATCCACGAAGTAGTCCCGCCGCCAGCCACCAACCCAGGCTACATCTACGCTGAAAAAACGGGGCCCTACATCGAATCGCTCGCTAAACTCCAGACCGGCGTCGTCGAAGCCGCCGCCGCCAAGACCGACGTGAACATCGCGGCCAAGACGGTCACCATGGCCGGCGAATCGCACATGCTCGTCAAGAGCATCGCCCGCCGATTCAACCCGGATCCGGCGGCCAAGATGGATGACCTGTCGGCGAAGCTGCTGGACGATCCGATCCTTCAGGTGGAACGGATGCTGAAGGGCGTTGGCGCCGACGAACTCAACTCGAAGGGTGGTGGCATGTGCAAGAGCTACAACGCGGTGTTCAGCAAGTTCCCGTTTAACCCGTCGTCGAAAGTCGATGCCACGCTCGATGATGTCAATAAAATATTTCGTCCCACCGACGGCTTGCTTCCGACGTTCTATAAAGAAAACTTGCAGAAGTATCTAAAGAAGGACGGCGGCGAGTACAAGCCCACGGGCGAGCCCGGCCCGATTCAGATGAACGCGAACTTCGTTCGATTCTTCAACGAAACGATGCGCTTTAGCGACATGCTTTATCCTGGCGGAGTACAGTCGCCGGCCCTTCGCTACACCCTAACTCCGATCAAGACCGACGTCGTTCAAAGCTACAACGTCAGCATTGATG
>JANODS010001343.1:0-1150 GCA_031412835.1 Acidobacteriota bacterium
CAAGCAACTGGCCAGCGGCCCCACCAGCTACCGCACCCATCCCGGCCAACTACCCTACCTCTCCCCCGGCGTCTACATCTTCGATAACGGCACCGGCAGCGCCGATGTCCCCGCCTTCTCCGCCCGCATTACCCTTCCGGAACCCTCCTTCGACTGGACCAACGCCGACGTCAATCCCATCGTCACCCGCGCCAACGGCCTGGAGATCACCTGGACCGGCGGCGATCCATCCGGCTTTGTCGAAGTTGCCGGACTCTCCAAACTCCTACCCTCCGCCACCCGACCCGTAACCGCCGGAGCCTTCTTTAATTGCCGCGTCCCCGCCAGCCTCGGCCGCTTCGTCATCCCCGATCAAGTCCTTTTCGTCCTCCCCAACGCCCCGGGAGGCGCTCTCCAAGTCGCCCTCACCTCCGCCCCCGTCGATTTCTCCCTCCCCGGCTTCCCCTCCGCCGACGTGATCCACACGACCTTCATCAGCCGCACCGTCGAGTTCCGCTAAAGCAAACCGCTCCAGCAGCCCCTCCAATTCCACCGTCTTCCTCCGCCCCGTATCCAACCCGTTCCCCTGCCAAATCCGCTCCCGCTTAAACGCCGACGACGCCCAACGCGAATCCCTCCCCGTCCGCGCCGTGTTCGCCGAACTCAGCTCCTCCTAGGCACACGTCGGCATGGCCGACTTGTGAGCCGCCCACGACGAACAACCCGATACACCAGTCGCCATCAAAATCATCCGCGACGCCATCCTCACAGCCGCCCTCCAGGCAGCCGACCACATCCAGCCACCTCCGCCCGTTGGCGCTTCGATCCGTCCACCGCCATCGTGCCACTGCCCTAAAAACGTATCCAATTCCGACGCTAAAACGCGTACCGCAGACCCAACTGTACAATCCGCGGACCGCCCGCCGACGTGATTCGCCCAAATAGCGCATTAATCCGCGCGGTGTTCGGATTCCCTAAATTCGTCTTATTGAACAGATTGAAGAACTCGGCGCGAAACTCCAACTTATGCGACTCCCTCCACGGCATCCGGACGTTCTTGAACGTCGAGAAGTCTACCGACTGCTGTCCCGGTCCCCGTCCCGTATTCTTCCCCAAAGTCCCGAAAGTCCCTAACGCCGGCGAAGCGAATGCCGTCGGATTAAACCATCGT
>JANODS010001344.1:0-7915 GCA_031412835.1 Acidobacteriota bacterium
AACAACGTTCATTCGATTGACGTTTTGAACTGGTTTTTGGGTGGGAGACCGGTGAGCGCGATTGGAGCGGGCGGGGCAACGACGCCGCGTAAGGGGGACATGCGGGATCACAATTTCGTCGCGTTTGAATATCCGAAAGGGGTTCAAGGACAACTTTCCGGGGTGACCCTGGCGCCACCGGGATATCGGGATGTGGTGGAGCAGTTCTTCGGCGAGACGGGGATGATCGAGACGTCGGAGAAGCATTGGCGGCACTTTCGGGGGCCGGGGAAGGAGACTTCCGAGCTTACGCCGCGGAACAATACGATCGATTCGGTGGCGGCGTTTGTGGAGCGGGTGACGACGGGCAAGCCGGAGAACGCGGGGGTTCGCGGGGCGGAAAGCACGTTGACGGCGATCCTGGGACGGATGGCGATGGACCTGCGGCGGGAGGTGACTTGGGACGAGATGATGAAGGGGTGAATGCTGTGATAGCATCTCGGCATGTTTCTTCGCTTTGTGAGTGCTTTCCTCGTCTGCTCGTTTCTCGCATGGGGTCAAAATGTAACCGCGACAATTACTGGATCCGTGAAAGATGGTTCCGGCGCGGTGCTGCCCAATGCCGTCATCAAGGCCACTAACACCGGTACGCAGGCTCAGTTTGAAGCCAACGCAAGTTCCGACGGGGCGTATGTGCTCCGCAATTTGCCGGTAGGCGTTTACAAGATGCGGGTGGAAGTGAAGGGCTTTCAGCCTTGGGAGATTCGGGACTTGCGTTTGCAGGTGAACGAGACGGCGCGGGTGGACGCGTCGATGAGCGTGGCCGGGACGACGGAGAGCGTGACGGTGTCGAGTTCGGTCGTGAACGTGGATACGACGAGCGTTACGCTGAAGACGGTGGTTGACCAGAAACGGATTGAAGAGTTGCCGCTGAACGGGCGGAACGCGACGCAACTGATGCGGCTGGTGGCGGGGGTGGTAGTGGATCAACGGGCCGATGTGACTTCGGGGACGACTTACCCGGGGACGACGCCAGTATCGGTGAACGGCGGGCGGGCGAATGCGACTAACTACGTGCTGGATGGCGCGCAGAACAACGACCCGTACTCGAACGCGCCGAACCCGTTTCCGAACCCGGACGCACTGCAGGAGTTTAGCGTGCAGACAAATAACTTCAGCGCGGAGTTTGGACGGCAGAGCGGGGGGCTGGTGAATGCGGTGACTAAGTCGGGGACGAACGCATTTCATGGGAGTGCTTTTGAGTTCGTTCGGAACCAGGCGTTTAACGCGACGGGCTTTTTCGGCCCGGCCGATCCAGCCACGGGGCGGCGGCGGCAGGATGGGCTGAAGCGTAACCAGTTTGGCGGAACGATTGGCGGACCGGTGGTGCTGCCGAAGCTTTATAACGGGAAAGATAAGACGTTTTTCTTTGCTTCCTACCAGGCGACGCTGCTGCGGGTGATTCCGGCGGAGGTGCAACGGATTGTGCCGACGACGCTGCAGCGGAGCGGGAATTTTTCGCAGATTACACGGGGCTTGCGGGATCCGTTGACGAATGCGCCGTTTCCCGGCAACATCATCCCGGCGAATCGGATCAACCCGGTGAGCCGATTTATTTTGGACAACGCGCTGCCGGACGGAGGGGCGTCGGGGCGGATTTCGACGATTGTTTCCTCGCCGAACAACGACCACCAACTGATGTTGCGAGGCGATCACCAGTTCGGGAATTCCAATCGGCTTTCGGTGCGCTATTACAAGTCGTGGTCGGAGTCGACAGCGTTTCTGAATCCGAAAAACGTGCTGGAACAGACGAGCGGGGGACAGTGGTTCAATAACTCGATTTCGATTACGGACACGCATACGATTTCACCGACGCTGGTGAACCAGGCGTTATTCAGCATCAATCGGACGGACGGCAAGTTTGTTCCGCCGCAGCCCGAGAAGAGTTTGGCGAGTTTGGGATTGAAGTACTACAACGACCCCATTATCAAGTGGGATATCGACATTGCGGGTTACTTCCGGATTAACACCGGAGATACGAACGCGTTTCCACGGACGGAGTATCAGTACCTTGACACGCTGCGCTGGACGAAGGGCAAGCATAACCTAACGTTTGGCGGCGAGTATGGGCGAGGCTCGAACGACATCATCAACAACTTCCGGGCGAACGGGCAATGGAGCTTCAATGGGGCGGCGCCGTTTACTTCCGATGGCTTGGCGGATTTTATGTTGGGTTCGTTTAACTCGCTGACGCAGGGGATCGGGGAGTACAAAGGGACGCGATTCCAGCGAATGGGTCTGTTCGTGCAGGATTCATGGAAGGTTACTAAGCGGCTGACGCTGGACGTGGGCGCGCGGTGGGAGCCGTTTTTTCCGTTCACCGATACGCTGGATAAGGTGGCGGTGTGGCGACCGAATGAGCAATCGACACGGTATCGGAACGCGCCGAAAGGGGTTATCTACGCGGGCGATCCGAACGTATCGCGCGGGACGGTGCCGACGACGTGGGGCAATTTAGGGCCGCGGGTGGGATTTGCTTGGGATGTGTTTGGGAACGGGAAGACGGCGGTGCGCGGGGCGTACGGCGTGTTCTTCGACTCGTTCAATAGCATCGCGACGAATTCGCAGGCGAATCAGGCACCGTTTGGGACGGTAGTGACGGTTTTCGGTTCGAACGCCAACAGCTTCAGCGACCCCTGGGCGGGGACAACGAACCCCTTCCCTGCCCCGCGGAATCCGCCGGCGACGGCAGTGTTTCCGGCGTTTTCGACGCAGTTTTTGAACGCGGCGGATTTCAGGAATCCGTATATTCAATCGTGGAACCTTACGCTGGAGCGGGAGATTTGGGGTAGCTTCGTGACGCGGGCTTCGTATGCGGCTTCGAAGGGGACTAAGCTGATGGTGCTGCGGGAGTTAAACGCGGCCGTGTATGCGCCCGGGGTGACAACGGCGACAACAAACCAGCGGCGGCCGTACGGCCCGGCGTTGGGTTCATCGACGGTTGTGGAGCCGGTGGGTAACTCGACCTATCACGCACTGCAGTTAACGGCCGAGCGGCGGTTCAGCAAGGGATTTACAATTCTGGCGAACTACCAGTTTTCTAAGTCGATTGATGATACCTCGGCAAACAAAGGAACGGGCCAAGTGAGAACGAACCCGAACAATCAAGCGTTCGATAAAGCGCTTTCGGACTTCAACCGGCCGCAGGTATTCAACTTCTCGGGGCTGTGGGAGTTGCCGATCCGGTTTCAGAATAAGACGGCGAATTTCCTTATCGGCGGGTGGAATTTGAATACGATTCTTAACCTGACTTCGGGGCAGCCGTTTTCGGTGGCGAGCGGAGTGGACAACGCGAGGACGGGGACGGGGGGGCAGCGGGTGGATTACTCGGGGAATGCGGTGATTGGCGGCGACCGGAGTAGGAATGATATCGTGAACGAGTATCTTCGACGATCAGTTTTCTCGCCGAATGCGCTGGGGACGTTTGGAACAATTGGGCGGAATACATACTATGGACCGGGGTTGGCAAACGTTGATTTTGGTTTGGCGAAGAACTTCAAGGCGGGTGAGAGGCTGACGACGACGTTTCGGTTCGAGGCGTTTAACGCCTTGAATCGAGTGAACTTGGGGAATCCGGTGAATGCGCAGAACAATGGGAATTTTATGCGGATTACGGGGTCGAACCCGCCACGGGTGCTGCAGTTGGCGCTGCGCCTCGTGTTTTAGCGACGAGGTACTTGCTAGCGAACCGGAACGCTGATAGTCCGTGATCAGTTGAACGGCACGAGTTTGTTCGGCTGGCCCGGAAGAGTCGCCAGCGTAGATGAAAACATTACGATCAAAAAACGTAGGACTCCGCATCAATGCTCGTGGAGCTCGTCCCGATAGAACTGCGGATTCCGAGCGATGTCGATCACGATTCCGGAGTACGCCATCGAGATCGGATCGCCGGGCAAAGGTTTCGAGCGAAACCGTGCGCTGTATTGGAACATTTCCACGCAGGCCTGACGGACCGAAGTAAGTTCACATTCGGACTGGGGCAAGAACTTACGGATCACTTTTTGTATTCGGAATTAGAACGCAAATAGTGCTCGTTTCCGACACGACCATTCTGGAGTACAACGGCGGTCCGAGAGACAAGCGCTTCCTGATTTGAGGCTCTACCCGCGGGAACGGTAACGGGCTGTGGATGTTAGGGGAGGAATTTGGTGGTGTAGGCGGAGGTGGGGTCGATAGGTTTGCGGGTGACGCCGAGGGAGGACAGTTGGTCGTTGGTGGCAGCCCAGCGGGCGGGGGTCATTTTGCCGATTTCGGCGGCGGAGCCGATGAAGGCTCCGTCCTTGAGGGTTTGGAGGGTGAACTGCATTTGGGCGGGGTTTTGGGCGGGGTTGAGCTTCAGGATGAGGGCGTGGGCGGGGGCGG
Organism: Acidobacteriota bacterium; assembly: GCA_031412835.1. Classification (GTDB taxonomy): domain Bacteria; phylum Acidobacteriota; class Terriglobia; order Bryobacterales; family Bryobacteraceae. The sequence continues at coordinate 4,402 of JANODS010001344.1, forward strand.
GATCGCGGAGGTATTCCTGCCAACCTTTGAGGGAGGCGCGGACGAACTTGGCGGTGGTTTCGGGGTGCTTTTCGAGGTAAGTGTTGTGGACGAAGAAGACCCGATAAGGGTCGTAGCCGGCGTCGCTGATGAGGATGGTGCGGTAAGAGACGCCAGCGTTCTTGACGAAGTAGGGTTCGCTGGTTACGAAGATCTGTTGGATGTAGTTGGGGTCGGCGAGGAAGTTGGCGATGGAGTGGGTGGCGGGGGTTTCGCGAACGTCTTTGAGGTGGTATTTGCTGACGATGAACTTGAACCAGGTGGAGCCGGGTTGGGCGGCGACGGAGCGTCCTTCAAGGGCGGCGAAATCCCTGACGGGGGAGTTGGCGTGGACCATGATGGCTTGGGGATCGTGCTGCATGAAGGCGGCGACGGCGGTGACGGGGAGACCGTTGGAGACGGCCTCGAGGATTTGGTCGCTGGAGGCGAGGCCGAACTCGGCGCCGCCGCTGGAGACGACCTTGAGCGAGCTCGAGTATTGGCCGAGGGGGAGGAGGGTGACGTCGAGGCCTTCGGCTCGGTAGAAGCCTTTAGTAAGGGAAGTGTAGAAGCCGCCGTGTTCGGGCTGGGGGAACCAGTCGGTTTGGAGGCGAAGGGGGATGAGACCGTTGGAGGGAGCTTGGTTGGCTTGGCAGCCGGTTAGGAGGGCTAGGGCACAGATATACGGTAGGTGTTTCATGGGTTGCTCCCGGGGGACAGGGCGGCGGTTATGGCGAGCAGGCGGGCGTCGTCTTCGCGGGCGGCGGCGAGTTGCATGCCGCCGGCGGGGCGGCCGTTTTCGAGGTAAGGGAGGGAGACGGTGGGCATGCCGGAGAGGCTTAGGGGAGTGGTGTAGCGGAGGAGTTGGGCGCGGGTTTGGGTGTGGTCCGTACCGGCTGCGAGACGCGTGACGGGGGCGGCGGGGAGTAACAAGAGTTCGTAAGTGGCGAGTAAGTGGTCCATACGGTCGCGGAAGTCGACGTGGCGCTGGCGGAAGGGGGCGACTTCGGCGGGGGAGAGGCTAAGGCCGTATTCGAGGCGTTGGCGGATGGAGGGTTCGAATTCGGCGAAGTGGCCTTCGTGGTGACGGCAGGCTTCGGAGGCTTGGACGGGGGCGAAGATTTCTCGGGAGTCGGCCCACCAGTCGACGTTGATGGTTTTGGCGGTGAGGCCGAGGGCTTCGAGCGAGGCTTGGCAGCGGCGGAGATTGGCGACGATGAGGGGGTCGCAATCGTGGAGGAAGGAGTCGGCGACGACGGCGAAGGTGGTCGGGAGTTTTAGGTTGCCGGCGTCGGTGGGGCCGAAGAGGGAACCGAGGAGGGGGGCGTCGGCGAGGTGGCGAAAGAGCCAGCCGAAGGTATCGAAGGACTCGGCCAAGTGGTGGCCTCCGCGCCAGTCGCCGCGGCCGTGGGAGGCGCGGTAACCGACGAGGCCAGAGAGGGCGGCGGGGACGCGGACGGAGCCGCCGGTGTCGGTGCCGATGGCGGCGTGGGCGGAGCCTTCGAGGACGCTGGCGACGGCACCGGAGGAGGAGCCGCCGGTGAGTGCGCCGGGATTGCCGGGTTGGATGCAATCGCCGAATTCGGCGTTTTCGCCGGTGATTCCGTAGGCAAGGGGATGGAGGTGGGTCTTGCCCATGATGACGCCTCCGGCGGCGCGGAGGCCTTCGACGACCCAGGAATCATGGGTGGCGATGCCGTTGTGTTTTTGGTAGAACTTAGTGCCGAGGCTGGTGGGGGTGCCGGCGAGATCGAAGCAATCTTTGACCGAAACGGGGAGTCCGGAGAGGGGTGAGTTAGGGGCGGCTTGGCGGGCTTCGGCGAGGGTCCAGGCTTCGTCCTGCCAAAGGTAGGTGTTGTGGCTGGGGCCGCTGTTGGATTTGGCGAAGGCGGAGAGGATGACGTCGAGTTGGGTGGCCATGGTCGAATTCATCAGTATAGAGGACGCGTGCTACTTTGCAGTATGGATCAAGAGCGGATGGAGGCGTTGGTCGAGTTTACGGCGCGGTCGATGAAGACGGAGCGTCCGGTGCCTTTTGGGGCGTCGATTGTGGATTCGAAGAGCGGGAAGCTGTTGCTGCGGGCATTGAACGCGGTGGCGAAGGAGTTCGACCCGAGTAGCCATGCGGAGGTGCGGGCGATTCGGTTGGCGACGAAGAAGCTGAAGAGTACTTCGTTGTGTGGTTACACGCTCTACACGACTTGCGAGCCTTGCCCGATGTGCATGAGCGCGGCGCTGTGGGCGGGGCTGGATCGGGTGGTATATGGGGCGACGATTGAGGACGCCAACCGGCATTGCAGGCAGATTCAGATTTCGGCGAGGGAGGTGGCGGAGCGGAGCGATATGCGGTGCGAGGTGGTGGGGCCGGTGCTGCGGGAGCGATGCTATACTCTTTTCACTGACCCGGGCATGTTGCGTGTTTTTGCGCTGTGGCGGGGCGGGAAGAGTAAGTTGCAATCGGGGATCAATGATTAACTCACTGGCGGCCGGGTTGTCGGCACTTGTATCTGATCCAGCGCGTGTACTTACTGAAGCGGCGGTGGTGGAAAAACTATCGAAGGACTTCTACTGGTATTCGCCGGTGTTGAGGCGGCAACTGGAGGCGAAAGTGGCGGACATTGCGGTGCAGCCGATAGACGTCGCCGAGGTGGTGGCGATTGCGCGGTATGCGGGAGAGAACGGGATCCCGTTGACGGTGCGGGGAGCGGGTACGGGGAACTATGGCCAGTGCATTCCCTTGCGGGGCGGGATTGTGCTGGATTTATCGCTGATGAACAAGCTGGAGGAGATTACGGCGGACGGCGTGGCGGTGTGCCAGCCGGGGTTACGGCTGGCGACCTTGGAGACGGCGGCGGCGCTGCAGGGCTGGGAGCTGCGGATGTATCCTTCGACGCTTGCTCGCGCTTCGGTGGGAGGCTTTTTGGGGGGAGGATCGGGGGGCATAGGATCAGTAACTCATGGGACGCTGCGGGACTTCGATACGGTGCGAGCGTTTGAGGTAGTTACGATGGAAGCCGAGCCACGGGTGGTGCTGCACGAGGGGCCGGCGGTGCATGAGATACTGCATGCCTGGGGGACGAACGGCATCCTAACCCGGATTTGGTTTGCGCTGACGCCGGCCGTGGTTTGGAGCCAGTTTAGTGCCGCTTTTGAAACATTTGAAGAGGCATTTTTGTTTGCGAAAGGGGTGGCGGAGGGGGGCGAGTGGACCAAGAGGTTGGTCACTGTGTTTGAGTGGCCGATTCCGACGTTCTTTACTCCGGTGAAACAGGTGGTGGCGGCGGATAAGGCGTTGGTGTTCATCCTGATTGCAACGGAACAGTTGGAGGGATTGCGGGGAGCGGCGGAGAAGGCGAGGGGGCAAGTTACTTTTTCGGGGGACTATGTGGGGCCGCGGACGCAGCCGCTGTTGAGCGACTATACGTGGAACCATACGACGCTGTGGGCGATGAAAGCGGACCCGACATGGACGTATATTCAGGCGGCTTTTTCGCCG
>JANODS010001345.1:0-1431 GCA_031412835.1 Acidobacteriota bacterium
AAGGCGACTGACTCGACGGTATTGGTGTCGGTTTCAAGAAGTTCCCAGTTCACTTCGCCGCTCGGCGGGACCAACCGAAGTCCGCCGTCGGCGGCAGAATCGTTTGGCAGCGGGGTAAACGGCAGACCAGGCGTTCCTGTCAACCGTGCTTTTGTAGAGGCGGAGGCGTCGACGCCGAGTGTCGAGCCGGTCAGCACTTCGCGAGTGGTGACAAACAGCTTTACGTTGGAAGGGATGTTCGTGAAGACGGCGCGCAGAGTGGTGCCGCTATCGGCGATGCCGATCCGATTCAATCCATTTGTTGCGGGAAAGGTCGTGTTCGTGAAGCCGCTCTCGGTGTTGTAGGTGAAGGCGGGATTGTCCTGAGAGAGGATAGCTAGCGGCTCGGCTAGTGTGGTGCTTGCGAGGCGACGTTTGAAGGCGGTTGGGAACGAGGCGGCTTCTGAGAATTTTAACAGGAGGCTGCGTCCGCCCGGCGTAGAATAGGCTCCGGCGTTGTTGGTAGCTAGCTCAGTATTGTTGCTGGTGCACGCGACGTAACTAACCGCGCTGGCCATGGCGGTATCCGTGGGCGACCGGAGCTCGAGGGTCAGGCCGGGCCGGACTGCCGCGACGGTCTGTTGGGGGTTGGCAAACGAGCCGACCGCCGCGCCGGTAACTGATAGGAAGACGATGGCGGTGCCGTTGCTAGGCAGGTTGTTCGTGTTGATGCGGACATTTTTGAAGCGAAGGATCCGCTGGACGCCCGGTCCCGGAGGGTTCACTGGGATATTGGACCAGGAGAGCGAGTTGAAGGACTCGTAGCGGCCTTGGAAGATGGTGTCGGTATTGTTGCAAATAGTGGTGGCACAGGGGATCTGCTGGAGTGCCGTTGGATTGTCGATGATCAGGACGGCCTCGGTAATGGGAGGGGTGCCCGTGGCGACGATGCGGCTGGTGACGGCTGTGTTGAAGAACATGCTGACGTTAACGGTGGGGAAAGCGCCGGTCGTGACGGGTGTACCGCCCGTGCAACTGACGAAAATGTCACCGACCAGTTCCGCTACTCCGCCTTGCCGAACTGTGGCCGCGGCGGGCGGGGTGGCAGTGCAGGTCATGTTCTGAGCGAGGGCGGGGACGGAGAGACCGATCGCTGCGGCCCCGTAGAAAATGAGGGATTTGATTTTCATAAAGAACTCCTTACTAGGTGTGTCAGCAGACACACCCGCACAGCATTACTTTAACCCAAAACATATTTGAATGGAATTGTCTAGTTTCTGGCAGTGGGTCGGCCGACAAAAAAAATGGCGCCGGTCGATAAATCGACCGGCCCCGTCGGGGAGGGGGAATTAGGGAAGGATCACTGAGCGAGTCGGAGGATTTCCGAGGCAATGGGTGGTACGGCAAATGCGAGAGTGAGAAGCAAGGGAAGCATTAAAGGCCTTTTTCGAG
>JANODS010001346.1:0-3555 GCA_031412835.1 Acidobacteriota bacterium
GTCGTCGCCATCGCCGACATCAATCCCGCCAGCTTGGCCAAAACCGCCCGGCTCCAGCCGAAGGATCAAGACTGACGGATCTACAACGACTACCGCCGCATGATCGAAAACGAAAAACTCGACGCCGTTTTCATCGAAACCCCCACCCACGCGCGGGCTCTGATTTGCCTTCACGCCATGCAGGCCGGCCTCGACGTCTACGCCGAAAAACCCGTCAGCCTCACGGTTCAGGAAGGCCAAGTGCTCATCAGGGCCGCTCGTCACTACCGCCGCATTCTTCAGGTCGGCACGCAGCAACGCTCGATACCGATCAACATGTTCGCCAGCCGTCTGGTCGAGACCGGAAAGATCGGCCAGATCCGCAAGGTGATCGTCTGCAATTTCCTCGCGCCCGAGCGCTGGACCCCGAAGCCTGAGCAGATCAAACCCCCAGGCCTCGATTGGGACCAGTGGTGCAACCAGACGGAACTCCGGCCGTACCACCCCGATCTTCATCGCGGCTGGCACAGTTTCTGGGACTACGACGCCGGCGGTCAATCCTGGGGCGTTACCGGTTGGGGCACGCATTCGCTCGACCAGGTGCAGGCCGCGCTGGGAACTTCTCTCACTGGACCTGTCGAACTCCGTCTAGGAAACGAAAACAAGGTTACCCTGGTCTACGCCAACGGCACGGAGGTCTCCCTAGAGCAGCCCATTATCGACGACCATCAGCAACTCGGTGCCATCTTCCAGGGAAGCAACGGAGAGATCCAGATCCTGCGCGGTAGCTTCAAAACGAATCGTCCCGAACTCCACCAGGGTGCCCCGGATCCCTTGAAAGAAGGGCCTGGTGAAAGCACGCCGCACGTCCGCAACTTCATCGATTGCCTCCGCTCGCGTCAATTGCCGAACGCCGACGTCGAGATCGGCCACCGATCCACCGTCGTCTGCCAGTTGGTAACCATCTGCCGCGAAGTCGGCCGCGCCTCTCTCGCCTGGGACCCCAAAATCGAGCGATTTCACGGCCCCGGGGCCGACGAAGCCAACGCCAAACTCTCCCGGCCCCGCCGGAAGGGCTACGAACTCCCGTCTTTTGGGTGAGGAATCGTCGAAACCCATATCACCGCACGGCCATCGTAACTCCCCCCTGCGCCCGAAACCGCCCCACCTGCAGCGCAACCGGCACTGCCGCCCCGCTCGCCGCCCCCTCCGGTACCACCGCGTTCACCTGAAACAACCCCGGCCCCGCCGACCCCGAGTAAACCACCGTCGCCTCCACCCCGCCGATCGTCACCCGGACCTCCTGCGCCCCACCCTCGCCCGTAGCAAAGATCTGCACCACGCTCCCCCGCGCCGCCGGCCGCCCCGCGGCATTCACAACATTGTCCTGATTCAAAATCGCCCCCTGCCCCACCCCGGTCCCGTCCACCGTAAACAGCCCCGGCGCGGCTTCTTCCACTGCCACCGTCACCGCCTCCCCCGACCCCACCCGAATCGTCGTCGCCGCCCGACCCCGCACCCCCTCCGGCACCACCACGTTCGTCTGAAACAACGACTCAAACAAAACCCGCGCTGGCAAATCGTCAAACGTCACCCGCCGTTCCTTCCCCACCCCATGCAGAGCCACATACTGCCCCGCTGCCACTGCCCCCAATCGATTCGACGCCCCGTTCACCACCGTATTCACCACCGCCGGCGTCACCAGTCCCGAATAAACCGCCGGCGGAATCACCACACTCACCGGCACCACCACCGACCGGCTCCCCGCCGTAATCCGCACTGACCCTTCGTACCGCCCCGGCGGACCGACGCAAGAAACCGAAAATTCCGCCGGAGTCATCAACTTGGAGGCATTGATACGCAGAGCGCAACCGTTCGCTTCCTTTTCCACCAACGCAGTAGCCTCCAATGCTGCCCCGGAGGAAGTCACAAGAAACTTTCCAGATTGCCCATCGGCCACCGACACCGCCGCCGGAGTCACCACCAGCGGCTCCGTCTCCCCGCCCCAAATCCGCAGCGTTACCGGTAACTCCAAAGTATTCACCGCACCCGGAGCGCTCACCTTCACCGATCCACGATAAATCCCCACCACCAGATTGAGCCCGCGCGGATTCACCGTCACCGTAATCGCGCTACCCGAGCCCACCGCCTCCAGCCAGGCGCCACCGGATTCCGTAAGGACCGATAGTCCAAGGGAGGCAACACCAGGCGTCACCTGGATCAGGACGCTGGGCAAAGGCGCACCCTCCGCCAGGACTTGCCTCGAAAAATTCAGCGATCCCGGCGTCAACGACAGCAATCGAATCGGCGCAGGTACCCCCGGCGTCGCCACTTCCAAGGTAACCACCAACGTTTCCTCATTGATCGGCCCTCGCACCACCACCCGGCCCCGATAGGTCCCTGCCCTCAATCCCGCCGGGTTCGCCTGGACATCCGGCCCGGCTGGAGTCGTCGTCGCCGCGGTCGAAACCGTCAACCACCTCCCCCCGTCATCGGTCTCCGCGCGAAGAGTAATCGGCACCGATGCGCCATTCTCCGCCCGAACCGCAAAGCCCGCCGCCCGCGTAATCGGCCCCTCCGGCACACTCGTCAATGTGACCGTTCCCGGCGACAACCGAATAAACTCCCCTGCCCGAATCTCCAAACGAACCGGTATCGACTGCGGCTCATACCCCGGATCCTTCGGTGTCACCACCACCGAACCCAAATAGTCTCCCGGCACCATCCCCCCCGTCTCCACCCGCAACGACAAGCTCACACTCCGCGAATCCTGCCTCTGCACCGTCGCCGTTAGCCACCGTTCCGACGTCGCCACCGCAATTGGGATCACTTCAAAAGTCCCCCCATTCGTGCCGAAGGTCACCGTCTGCGCACCCGATTGCCGAAACACAACCGGCGCCGACGGAACGGCAAACGGTGCCGACGGCAGCCGAAACGGCTGGTAACCACTCGTAACGGCGAAGAGGGCGCCTTCTAGCGGGCGATCAAACGCCGCCCGAATCGGCAGCGACGAAAGTAGGCCGCCCGATAGCGTAGCCGCAAACCCCAGCGTCCTGAGGCTCTCGGTCCGCGAAAGAGGGGGTAGAACGATCGTCTTCCGGCCCAACAGCGCCCCGAAGATGTCAAACTTCTCCCCCGTCAACTCCACCGCCGCCGCATGGGGGTTCTCCAGCACCAATTCCAACCGTCCGCCGAACGGCGTAGGCACTCGACCAATCTCAACCGAGGAATACATCTGCGCTGGCAAAAACGCCCGCCTCCCCCCGGCCGGGTCCTCCACCCGCACCGCATAAACAAACTCCGCCCCCTCCACCCGAAACACCCGCCCCGTCATCTCATTCTCCCCCGCCACCGTCACCTCCAACTCCGTCCCCGACCGAAACGCCACCCGATCCACCTTCATCCCCTCCCCCGTCACCCCCCCCGTCACAGATGACTCCGCCGTAAACCCCCGCCCCGTCACCTTGTAACTACTCGCCCCCACCCGCTTCACCGCCTCAATCACCACCGCCTCCCCCACCGTCACCGCCCCCACCCCGTCCCCGACCAAAAACTTTTCCCCCGCCACATCCCGCC
>JANODS010001347.1:0-2339 GCA_031412835.1 Acidobacteriota bacterium
GATCCACCCCGAATCACCCCCGGATTCACCGTCAATCCAATCGCTAAATCAGTAAATCCGGCAATCCGATCAATCTGCCGCGCCAGCTCTACAATCGCGTTCGCCCCGTTTGTGAAATCCACCCCCGCATGCGCCGCCCGACCCGTCACCGTCACCGCAAAACCGCCCACCCCCTTCCGCGCGGTCTTCAGCTTGCCCTCCAGCCCTGTCCCCGGCTCCAGCACTAACACCCCATCGCTCTTCCTCGCCTGCGCCTCGGTCAGTGCCCGCGAACTCGGGCTCCCCACTTCTTCCTCGGAATTCAACTGCAACACCACGTTCCGCCCCACCGGCACATCCAGCTCCCGCAACGCCTCCATCGCATGCAGAAAAAACGCCACCCCGCCCTTCATGTCATAAACGCCCGGCCCCCAAAGCCGCCCTTCCGCCTCACGCCACGGCATCGTCTTCAACGTACCCATCGGCCAAACCGTATCCGTATGCCCCAACGCCAGCCACTGCCCGGCCTTCTTCCGGCCCGGAAGCCGCATTTCCAGCAGCACGTGATCCCCAAAGCCCTTGGCCTTCCTCCGCGTGATCTTCGCCAGGTGCCCCCATCGGTCGGCGATCTGCTCCACCTGCCGATTCACGGCCGCCGCGTCGTCGCTCGGCGACTCACACTCCACCATTTCACGAATCGTCGAGACGATGCGGCGCTCGTTCGCGCGGGCCCAGGAAAGAAAATTATCCACGTTTGTTAGACTAGCTAATTCGTATGGCAATTCTCGACATAGACGCAATTCGCGACATTCTTCCCCACCGTTATCCCTTCCTCCTCGTCGATCGGATCACCGAACTGGAGGAAGAACGCATCGTCGGCCTGAAGAACGTAACCGCCAACGAGCCCTTCTTTGTGGGGCATTTTCCTGATTTTCCCGTCATGCCCGGTGTCCTCATCACCGAGTGCATGGCCCAGGTAGCTGGCGTTCTCGTGCTCAAAAGCATCCCCGACCGTCACTCCAAACTCGTCCTGCTCGCTTCCGTCGACGAAGCCAAGTTCCGCCGCCCAGTCCGCCCCGGCGACCAACTGCGGATCGAAATGAAAATGGTGAGCCGCAAATCCACCATCTGCAAGATGACCGGTAAAGTGACCGTCGACGGCGTCGTGGTGGCCGAAGCAACCCTGATGTGCGTCCTCCGCGACAAGCCAACGGTCTAGAATGCCCATTCACCCGACCGCAATCGTTGACCCCTCGGCCCGGATCGACGACACTGCCGTCATCGGCCCCTTCTGCGTCATCGGTGCCGATGTGTCGATTGGCGCGCATACGGGCATGAAGGCGCACGTCTATGTGGAAGGCCCCACCACCATCGGCGAAGAAAATATCTTCTACCCCTATACGACCGTCGGCGTCGCCCCCCAGGATCTGAAATACCACGGCGAACGCGCCGAAACCCACATCGGTTCCCGCAACAAAATTCGCGAATTCGTTACGATCCATCGCGGCACCACCGGTGGCGGAATGGTCACGAGCATCGGCGACGAGAACCTGCTGATGGCCTATTCCCATGTCGCTCACGACGTCCATCTCGGCTCCCATTGCGTCCTCGCCAACGGCGTCACCCTCGCCGGCCACGTCATCATCGGCGATTGGGCCGTCATCGGCGCCTTCACCGGCGTCCATCAGTTCTGCCGTATCGGCAAACACGCCATGGTTGGAGGCTACAGCGTCATCACCCAAGACGTCATGCCCTTTGCCACCACCGTCAGCAAACGCGAGAACTCCGTCTTCGGCGCCAACTCCACTGGCCTCGAACGCCGCGGCTTTGACCCCATTGCTATAGAGCACTTGCAGAACGCCCTGCGGCTTCTCACCCGCGCCAAACTCAACACCTCGCAGGCCATCGAGCGCATCGAAGCCGAACTCCCCGCCACCCCTGAAATCGCCGATCTGCTCGCCTTCATTCGATCCTCCGAACGCGGCGTCGTCAAATAGATATGCCCTACGGTCTCATCGCAGGCAACGGTCGGTTTCCCATTCTCGCGCTCGAAACAGCCCGGGAACTCGGCGAAACCATTATCGCCATCGGCATCAAAGAAGAGGCCTCTCCCGAAATTGAAGTCCTCGCGGCCAAGACGTACTGGATCTCGCTCGGTGCCCTGTCTAAGCTCATCGACATCTGCAAAACCGAAGGAATTACGGAATTGATGATGGCAGGCCAAGTCAAACACGCTTCCATCTTCTCCTCCATCGCTCCCGACTGGCGCCTCGCCAAACTCCTCTTCTCCCTCAAAGAAAAGAACACCGAAGCCCTCATCGGCGGAGTTGCCGAGGTCCTGGCCGCCGAAGGCATCCGCC
>JANODS010001348.1:0-1571 GCA_031412835.1 Acidobacteriota bacterium
ACGTACCGGATAGCGTTTATTCGAGTTGGCCGCTAACGACGTCCGAGGATTTGCACGCAAAGCATTTGGGACACCTTAACTCGACCCGTGGCGCTTATTCCACAACGCTGGATGATTATGTCGAATCGCATTCGATCAAGCGCGTCGATTTGGTTAAGTTAGATGTCGATGGCAACGAAATGACCGTCCTGCAAGGCGGAAGACGCACCCTGACCAGGTTTTGCCCTCCGATCCTGATGGAAGTCTCGCCTTATGTGCACGGCGAAGACGATCACTCGTTCCGCGATCTCATTCAAGTGCTCCGCGATTGTGGGTATGGCCACGTGGAATTATTGTCCGGAAAGCGGATTGCCTTAGACGCGGATTTGCTCCAGAGCATGGTGCCCGACGGTGCGGGGATCAATTGCTTTTTTAAGGCGGATCGAACTGACAAGTCTCATGCTCACTAGGTTCCTCTTTTGGCTTTACTCGATCATGGTGGCCGTTGGTTTCCTGCGGACGACGGCGGGCCGTCGAGCTTTCGAGTTTGTCTATTTTTTGTATAAGCGATATTGGGAAGACGAATTTGCGGCCCTGATCGCGGCGCATCCGGAACTATTCAGAGGGGGAGACGTACTGGACGCCGGGGCGAATATCGGTTATACCGCGTCACTCTTCGAAGGCGCGATTGATCCTGGATTTGTGGTCCATGCTTTTGAGCCCGAGCCGGAAAACTTTGCCTCGTTAACTTGGCGCGCTGGCCGGAGCAAGGTTCCGGGGCGAATTGTGCCGGTTCACGCCGCCGTTGGCCGCGAAGCCGGAGTTATTTCGCTTCGTTTGAACGACCTCCACCCTGGCGACCACAGGGTGCTCACTTCCACCTTTCAAAAAGCTAGCGTGGAGGCCCCTCGGCTGGAGGTGCCGATGGTCAGTTTGGATGGGTATGTCGCCGGCCTCAACCCTGTCCCTAGAGTTTCGTTCGTTAAGATTGATGTACAAGGCTACGAATTGCCCGTTTGCCAGGGAATGGAGGAACTGATCGCCGCGAATCCGGGGATAACGATTGCGCTTGAGTATATGCCGCAGGCGATGGACGACCTTGGCTTTGCCGCGAAGGACTTACTGGACTGGCTCCGGCTTCGGAACTTCCACATTTATCTGCTTGGTCCAAAGGGAAGACTGGACAAGGTTACAGGAGATGTAAGGATTGGGCCGCGAGGTTATGAAGATATAATCTGCCGGCGAAGCACTATTTGAGCGTTGGGCCGAGTGTACTGAGGTTATACCCATAGCAAGGGGATCAAGGCTCCGCGCAGAATCACGACCAAGACCTCGCGGGCTGTGGCGCCCAGGGCGACGCGAATGCCGAGTTCGTGGGCGCGCAGGGCCGATGTATTCGCGATGATCGCATAGACGCCGGCGGCGATTAGAATCAGAGAGAACGCACTCAGGATCGAGAAGATCCAGGCGGAGCTTGAGGGGTGCCATCGGGCAAACCCGGGCCACCATGTCAGGCTGATTGGCTACGACAACTTCGTCCAGTCCCAAGGCATCGCCTTCATCGTGTATCGCGCTGGGGCGCGTTGACCGCG
>JANODS010001349.1:0-1780 GCA_031412835.1 Acidobacteriota bacterium
CGGCTGGCTTTTTCACCTCGGCGTAGTCGAGGAATGTGGCGGTGAGATCGTGGAGCGAGACGAGAGCTTTGGATTCTCCGCGAGCCTTGACGCCGGGTCCGGCCGCGACCATCGGAATGCCAATGGAGGCTTGATACGGGACGTGTTTGCCCCAGCGATTGTGGTCGCCGAGCATCTCGCCGTGGTCGGACGAGAAGATGATGATCGTGTTGTCGAGTTCGCCGCGCTTGTCGACGGCGGCGAGAATTTCGCCGATGCCGCGGTCGATGTTTTCGCACATGGCGGAGTAGTTCTGGCGGATGGCGAGGTGATGCGGGGCTTCGTATTGCGTGTTGCGATTGGGCTGGGGATAAGCGCGGTGACGCACGGTTTGCTCCATGCGGGCCGTGATGTCGACCGGGCTGTGGGGGCCGGTGAAATTGACGGCGAGGTGCCAGGGCTGGTTGGCGGGGGCGGCGTTGAGGAGAGTGAGGGCGTTGCGGGTGATGAAGTTGTCGCAGTAGAGCGGGTCAGGGAGGGGAGTGGGGTAAGTGCCGACGTAGCCTTTGCGGCCTTTCATATCTTTGACGTGGGCATCGGCTTGGCCTTGGTCGTGGAGTAACTTCATGTAAGGGTCTTTCGGCACGAGGGCCCCGCTATTGACGGCGTCGCCTTTGCCGGCGTTGTCGATGGCGTCGGAAAAGCCCCATTCGCGCACGAGACGGCGGCCATCGAGGCCCCAGTCTTGTGTCTTCTTGTGCAGGTCGAGTTTGCCGCAGCCCATGACGTGGTAGCCGGCCTCGCGGAGGCGATGATAGTAAGTGGTCTGGGCGAGGGGGTAATTGTCGGCGTTGTTGACGACCCCGCAGTGTTGGTACGCGAGGCCGGAGGCGAGGCAGGCGCGTGCGGGAGCGCAGAGAGGGGAGGGGGTGATGGCGCGGGCGAATTTGACGCCGCGGGCGAGTAGTTTTTCGAGGTTCGGCAGACGGAGCGGGATGTCGGGCTGACCGGGCATCCAGTACGGACGCCATTGGTCCGGGAGGAGGAGCAAGAGATTCGGCCGGCGGGGCGCGGCGAGCGAGGCAAGGACGGTCCGGCGGGTCAGGAGACTTGGCATACGTCACCCAAGCGACGTTCGAGGGAGGCGACTTCGTCGGCGGTCAGTTTACGGTCTTCTTTTGTGAGGTAGAAAACGTCGATGGCTTTGTGGGCTTCGGTGTCGATCAGCACGACCTCGATGTTACACCCGGCGTGCGAAATGGTGGAGGCGAGATCGAAGAGGAGGCCTGGCCGGTCTTCCGCGATGATTTCGACGAGGGTGGCATTTTCGCTGACTTCGCTGTCGAAATAGACCGCCGGGCGCACGGTCGGCTTCACTCTGGCGACGACAGGGCGGCGACGGCTGGCGAGCAGCGTGGTGGCGTCGAGTTTGCCGAGCACGACGCGTTCGACAGTCTGGCGGAGGCGGTCAATCTCGGGGGGATTCAGTTCCAGGTTGCGCCCGGGATCGGAGAAGGTGAAGGAGTCGAGAACTTCGCCGCGCTGGTTGGCGAAGGCTTCGGCCTTCACGATGTCCATGCCGGATCCGGCGAGGGTACCGGCGAGCGCGGCGAAAAGCTTGGGTCGGTCACGGGTGATGACGAGCAGGTTCCAAATGCCGCCTTGGCGGGTGAGATCGATGCCGACGCCGGAGTCGAGAGCGCTTTCCGCGAGGGCGACGTGTTGGGCGATTTCGTCCGCGGTATGCGTGCGGAGGTAGCGCTGGGGAAAGCCTTCGAGAAACGGGTGGGTGGCGGCGTTG
>JANODS010001350.1:0-9627 GCA_031412835.1 Acidobacteriota bacterium
CAGTATCTTGGCGCCTAACCCCACTCTCTCGCGCCAAAATCGCGTCAAACGTCGCATTCCGCGTCGACGCCCTCCGGTCTGTTTGCCGCGCAACCTGCGCAAAATCAGTAGTCTGCCTTTGGATCTTCATGATCACCTCAGCAAACTACACTGCAATCAACCTGCCAAAGGTCACCGACTACTTCGGCAACGCTTTCTTTACCGACTCAGGAACGTCAAACGTCACCGTCACCGGATACGCCTTGCTGAACGGTTCAATCCGGATCTGTCCCCGGATCGTTGTCTTCGCCGAAAGGTCCTTGCCGGGATCGTATTCGAATATGATCTTGGTCTTTTCTCCCGCTCCCAGTTCCTCTTTCTCCACCCGGTACTTGAATCCCGGGATCACCAAACTGGGCACGAAGAGGACCGAAATTCCGCCTGGCATACCGTTCGACACCAAAATCGAATCCGTCGACTTCTCATACGACTTCAACCGGGCGACGTCCTTATCCACGCTGATTTGATTGAAAATCACCGACGGATCCTTGATCAACTCTTCGGAGGTTAGACCCTTGGTCTGATTCGGGCCCGCCTTCAAAGAACCAAACGGCGATGGCTTGCCCCCTGTGGTCTCGAAGTACATCACCCATTGATCCGCCTCAAGCCGCCAACGAGACGCAATCGGCGCTCCGACGGCCATCGTATTGCCTCGCATCACGACATCCGTTTGCAACACCGTCACGACCACCGCTTTCTTAAACCCATCCGCCCAGTTAATCCGGACGATCTCATGACCGCGAATGCGCTTCTTTTCCTGCTCGTAGTAGACATCTTTGGCATCTTCGGCCAAATAGGCGTCGGTTTGCCGAAACCGTCCCTCTTCGAGCAGTTTGTAGAACTCGCCAACTCGCTTCCGCAGCGCTTGATCCACTTCCGGCGCGGCCGACTGAAACAGATTGGGAGTTTCCTGAGCCCAAAGGCCCAAGCTCATCAACGACAGCAATCCGAGCGCTACAAATCGGTTCATTTCTACTCCAGTTTAACTACTAGACGCCCCAGATCGCAGAATCGTTTGAATCGCCCCTCACTCTTTCGCTGGACCCGTCGAACTGTACTTCGTCAAATTCTGCTGCGTCGTCCTTCGCCATTCTTCCAGCGGCGGTGCCCCCTGATCCCGATAAAACCCCTCCAACTCCGTCGTCAAGGCCCTCCGGACCGCGCCGAGAGCCGGATCAGCGAATCGATTGAGCCGCTCGCCGGGGTCCTTCTCCAGATCGTATAGCTCGCTCGGCCACTTACTGGTTCGCATGACCAACTTATACCGGCCCGTTCTCACCCCGCGAACATAACTGTATTCAAAGAATAATCGATCTCGCCAAGCCACCCGTTTGCCTTCGAGCAGCGGAACATAGCTCCGCCCCGGACGTCGCCGATCCGCCGGTGCCGGCACGCTAACGTAGTCCAGGATCGTGGGGAAGAAATCGTAGGACGACACCATCTCCGTCGTCACCTGCCCGGCGCGCAGCCGTGCCGGGTGGCTCCAAATCATCGGTACCCGAATCGACTCTTCATACATATTGAACGGCCAAGTCCCATTGCCCTTGCCCCAAACTCCATGGTGACCCGCGTTCCAACCCTGGTCCGCAGTGAACACCACCAGGGTATTCTCCCGCCAACCCCGTTCTTCCAACCGGCTCAGGATGCGGCCGATATTCCGATCCATGCCGGTGATCAACGCGGAGTAGCCCTTCTTCGCGGCTTGATTCTTCTGCAGACTTCGCTGCCCAAAGTTCCGATTCGGATGCTGGGGTTCATCGGGGAAGCACCCGAACGTCGCCTTCTCGTACGGCTTCTGGTCCGCCTCTGGCTGAAAGTCGTACGGGGTGTGCGGCGCATAGAACGGAACGTGCAGGTAGAACGGCTGATCACCCTTCTGCTGATCGAGAAACTCCAGCGCGAAGTCGCCGATCGCGTCTTCTTTGAACCCGGGCATCACCTTCGTCTCGCCGTTCTTCACGAACGTAGCGTCCTTAAACGTCCCCCCGCCACCGGGCACCGTCGCCCAGTACGAAAATCCGCGCTGGGCCTTTTCGTCCTCGCCCATGTGCCACTTGCCCACCATGCCGCAGCGGTAACCCGCTTTCGCCAGCAGCTCCGTATAGGTCAGGTGCCCGTCCAGCCAACGCTTGGCCGTCGGGCCAAACGAATCCTCTGGCCGGAGCCAATCCTGCACCCCATGCGTCGACGGAATTCGCCCCGTGATATAGGTCACGCGGCTCGGCGAGCAGACTGGCGTGCACGCAAAGGCCCGGGTAAACTTCACGCCAGTCTTAGCCAACGCGTCCACGTTCGGCGTCGCCATCTCGCTACAGCCGTAGGTGCCAGTTGCCCAGGCCCCATGGTCATCGCTCATGAAAACGATCACATTCGGGCGGCGTGGCGATGGCGCAGCCAGGGAGGCAAGAAACAAGCGTCGAGTCATAAAAAGCGAGAAGGGGTAAACCGTTGTCCAGTCTACCCCTTCGGCGCGTCGATCAGAATCGACCTTGTGTTTAGGATCGAGAAGTCCCCTTCTTATCGGGGCTACTCCTGTCAGTCTAGCGCAACATCGCTATGGGAGAATGGAGGCTCATGGCAAAGATCGAAAGGGCCCTGTTGAGCCTGACTGACAAGACCGGCGCTGTTGAGTTCGCTCGTGGACTCCGCGCCCTCGACATTGACCTTATTTCCACCGGCGGCACCGCCAAACTGTTGCAAGACGCGGGCATTCCCGTCTTCGACGTCGCCGCCGTCACCCACTTCCCGGAAATGCTCGATGGCCGCGTGAAGACTCTCCACCCCGCAATTCACGGCGGTATCCTCGCCATGCGCTCGAAGCCCGAGCACATGGAAGCCATCGAGCAGCACGCGATTCCGACCATCGATCTTGTTTGCGTGAACCTTTACGCCTTCGAAATGATTGCCGCGAACCCGGACGCATCCACCGAAGATCTCATCGAGAACATCGACATCGGCGGCCCCACCATGATTCGCGCCGCCGCCAAAAACTATCAGGACGTTGGCGTGGTCGTTGAACCCGCCGACTACCCGGCCATCCTCGCTGAACTCGAAGCCAACCAGGGATCGCTGCTCCCTGCCACCCACTGGCGACTCGCCGTGAAAGCGTTCCACCACACCGCCGCTTACGACCGCGCCGTATCGAACCGCCTCGCCCTGGTCGACGTGCCTCCGGTGCCGGTGCCGGCTACGCTCGACCTCCGCGTCCCCCAAATCCTCGCCCTCCGCTGTGGGGAGAACCCCCATCAAGCCGCTGCCCTCTACGCCTCCGGCCACTCCGGCGTCGCCGGCGGTCAGCAACTCCACGGCAAAGAGCTCAGCTATAACAATGTCGTCGATCTCGATGCCGCCTGGCAGCTTGTCAGCGAGTTTGCCCAGCCCGCCTCTGTCATCATTAAACACACCAATCCTTGCGGCTGCGCCGAACAAGCCACCCTCGCCGAAAGCTACCGGATGGCCTTCGCGGCCGATCCGGTTAGTGCGTTTGGCGGCGTTTTAGCCTTCAATCGCCCCGTGGACGCTGACACCGCTACCGAAATCGGGAAAACTTTCATCGAAGCGATCGCCGCTCCGGACTTCACTGCCGACGCTCTGGCCATCCTGACCACAAAAAAAAATCTGCGTCTCGTGAAGGTGCAAGCGGTCACCGATCAGTACGTCGTCAAGTCCATCAGCGGCGGCTTTTTGGTCCAAACTCCGGACCTCGCCGGCCTCAACCGAGCCACCGCCCAAGTGCTGACGGATCGCCAGCCGACCGACGCCGAATGGGCCGCTCTCGCGTTCGGTTGGAAGGTCGTCAAGCATGTCAAGTCGAACGCGATCGTGTATGCCAGGGATGGTCAATTGCTGAGCGCGGGGGCGGGCCAGATGAGCAGAGTTTTCTCCGTCGAGATTGGTGCCAAGAAGGCCGTTCTGCCGCTTTTAGGCTCAATTGTGGCCTCTGATGCGTTCTTTCCGTTCGCCGATGGTTTGGAAGCCGCCGCCGCCCACGGCATCACCGCGGCCATCCAACCCGGGGGGTCCATTAAGGATGCGGAAGTGATCGCCGCCGCCAATCGGCTCGGCATCGCCATGGTCTTTACCGGATTTCGCCACTTCCGTCATTAATCAGGAATCAGCTTCTATATGGCCGAAACTTTCATTGCCGAAGAGCCCAAACGGGTACCCGGTCGCTACCTCGTCTACTTGGTTATCGTCTTTGCGTTCCTCGTCGCGACGTTCGCTACGTGGGGAATTCGCGTGATGCGGAAGCTCCCTCCAGAAGCGTACAAGACGGAGCAGGGCAGAAAAAAATAGCCCCTCCGTTGACAGAGGAAAACATAGGTGCAATAAAGGGGAAACGGGTTACGCCCGTCCGCATCTCTAGGGGTTAATTTATGAAAATCCATATTCGGCGTCTGTGGTTTGTTGTACTTTCGCTGGTAATTTTGGCAGGGGTCGCAACTGTCCCCGCCTCCGCTCAGGTTCTTTACGGGTCGCTCGTTGGAACGGTCGAAGACCAGTCTGGCGCGATTGTCCCGAACGCAAAAGTTTCTATCACCAACAAGGCTACTGGCTTCTCCCGTGATACGGTCACTGATGATGGCGGGCGCTACTCCGCCGTTTCCATCCCAGGCGGCTCTTACGTTATTAAGGCCACCGCGACTGGCTTCAAGGCGATTACCCGGAACAACGTCGACGTCACCGTGAACACCGTCGCCCGTATCGACCTGAAGCTCGAGATCGGCGCGATCACCGACACCGTCACCGTCGAAGCCTCTGCCGCCGTCCTCAAGACGGACAAGTCAGACACGAGCTCTGAGATCTCCCAAAAGGTCGTTCAGAGCCTGGCCCTGAACCAGTACCGCAACTACCAGGCGCTCATCAATCTCGTTCCGGGTGCCACTCCCGCCGCCTTCCAGAACTCCGCCACGGATTCCCCGGGCCGCGCTCTCCGGACCAATATTAATGGAACCAACGCGAATAACAACAATACCCGACTCGACGGAGCAACCAACGTCAATATCTGGTTGCCTCACCACGTCGCCTACGTTGCTCCCAGCGAAACCGTCGAACAGGTCAACATCTCCACCGGCGCGTTTGACGCTGAGCAGGGCATGGCCGGTGGCGCCGCCATTACGGTTATCTCCGCTAGCGGCACCAACGCCCTCCACGGCGCTCTGTGGGAATACCACGAAAACCAGCGTCTCAAGAGCCGCCCGTACTTCCTCGTTCCTTCTCTGCAAAAGCCCCGCTACACCCTGAACATCTTCGGCGCAAAGGCCGGCGGCGCAATTATCAAGAACAAGTTATTTTGGTTCGGTCACTACGAAGGTACCCGGCAAGGGACCGGGGCCACCGGTCAGTTCAGCGTCCCCGACGCGGCCATCCGCACCGGCAATTTCAGCGGCTTCGCGACCGCGATCTTTGACCCCCGCACCGGCAACCCGGACGGCACGGGTCGCACCGCTTTCCCCGGCAACATCATTCCTGCTGCCCGCATCAGCCCGGTGACCACCAAGATTCTTCCCTTGGTCCCGAACCCGAACAACCCGACCGCCAACGTCACCAACAATCTCTTTGTCAACGGTGTCGGCAAGTTCGACCGGAACAACTACGACGCGAAGGTCAACTGGAACCGGAACGAGAAGCACACCATGTTCTTCAAGTTCTCCGAACTGACGGCCCTCGTCGGCGGCCAGAACGGCCTCGGCGAACTGGTCGGCGGCGGAGTCGGCGGCGACGCTGGCCTCGGCGACACCAAGCAATACATCGGCACCGTCGGCACCAATTACACGATCAGCCCCTCCATGCTCTTCGATGCCAACTTCGGCATGCAGCAGATGGACCAGCAAGTACTCGGGTCCGACTTCGGGAAGAACTACGGTTCTGACGTGTTCGGCATCCCCGGCACCAACGGCTCCGATCCCCGCTACAGCGGCCTGCCCGCCTTCACGTTCAACACCTTTTCCGGCTACGGCCAGTTGAACACGTGGATGCCCACCTTCCGCAACGACCGCAGCTTCACCTTTACCTCAAACCTTACCTACCTGAAGAACAAGCACGAATTCCGGTTCGGCTTCGACTTGGTCCGCCATCAGCTTAACCACTGGCAGCCCGAAACGGCCAACCCGCGCGGAGCCTTCGACTTCTCCGGCAACATCACCGCCAACCGCGGTGGAGTCGCTGCGAACAACTTGAACGCCTATGCGGATTTTCTCCTCGGCCAGCCTACCACCATCACGAAGAGTATCCAGAACATCCTCATGACCGGTCGGGAATGGCAGTTCGGCTTCTACGCCAGGGATCGTTGGCAGGTAACCCGTAACCTCACCGTGAACATCGGCGTCCGCATCGAGCGCTACCCGCTCATGACCCGCAACGGTTCCGGCCTCGAGAAGCTCGACCCCTCCACCAACCTCGTCCGCCTCGGTGGCTACGGCAACGTCCCCACCAACCCCGGAATTGACGTCGACCCGATCTTCTTCGCGCCTCGCGTCGGTGTCGCTTACCGCCTCAACGATTCGACCGTCCTTCGCGTCGGCTACGGCATGACCATCGACCCGCTCCCGTTCTCCCGTCCGCTCCGCGGCTTCTATCCGCTGGTCGTCACGGGCAACTACGTCGGTGCCACCGCCTTCGAACCGCATCGGACGCTCAGCCAGGGTATACCGCTTCTCGCGGGTCCCGACCTCAGCACCGGCATCGTTAGCCTTCCGCCCACCACCGACATGCGTAGCCCGATGAACAAGATCGATCGTGGCTATACCCAAAGCTGGAACGCCACCGTGGAGCGCAAGCTCCCCGGCTCGGTGATCCTTACCGTCGGCTACGTCGGCACTCAGAGCACCAACCTGCTCGCCGACCTCGACATCAACGCCGCTCCGTACGGTGCTGGTGCCGCGGGTCGTCCGTATGCCGCTCAATTCGGTCGCCGTATCGCCACCAACCTGTGGAACGGCTGGCTCAGCTCCAACTACCACTCGCTGCAAACCTCGGTCAACCGCTCCTTCTCGAAGGGCTTGTTGCTGAAGGGTGCCTACACTTGGTCCAAGGCCATCAACATGACCGACGACGACGGTTGGGCCTCGGTTAACTTCAACTTGCCGAGCAACATCGGCCGGAACCGCGCCGCTGCTGGTTATGATCGTACCCAGGTCTTCCAAATGGGTTGGGTCTATGACCTACCCTTCGGCAAAGGTCGTCAGTTCACCCAAACCGGCATCGCGGCCGCTATCCTCGGCGGATGGAGCCTGAACGGCACCTATTCCGCTTATTCCGGTACCCCGTTCACTGTGACCGCCAACGCCGGCCCTCTGAACACCCCGGGTAGCCTTCAAACCGCCGACCAGATCGCTCCGGTCAACTACATCGGCAACAAGGGACCGGGCCAGTTCTACTTCGATCCGGCCAGCTTCCGTACCCCCGCCATTAACCCGGCCTTCGGACCGAACTCCACCATCACGTACTTCGGTACCACCGGTCGGAATCGCCTCCGCGGCCCCGGCGTCGCCAAAGCGGACATCACCATGCTCCGTCAGATCAACATCAACGAGCGGATGAACTTCCAGTTCCGCGCGGAAGCCTACAACATCACCAACACCCCGTTGTTCAACAACCCCGCCGCCAACCGCGACGGCGGTAACTTCGGTGTCGTGACCGGCGCATCTGGCGAACGCCAGCTCCGTTTCGGCCTCCGGTTCCAGTTCTAACCGTAACCATAACCAATCGAAAAGGGGTGCAGACCAACCAGCCAGCGCCCCTTTTCTTTTTGTCACAATAGAGTCACATGCGCCTCGCGCTCGCTCTCTTCGCCGCCTCCCTCCTTGCCCAAACCCCCGATCAACTCCGCCTCGCCCAGCAGGGCAAGGACTACCTCGCCGCCGGGCAGTTCGAAGCCGCCATCCCCGTCTACGACCAACTCGTCAAAGCCCTCCCCGCCAACCCCGGCCTCAAACTCAACCTCGGCATCGCCCTCCATATGGCCGGCCGCGACCCAGAAGCCGTCTCAGTCCTCGAACCCGTCTCGAAGCTTCTCCCCCAAGCGTTCCCCGCCTTCGCCCTTCTCGGTGCCTCCTACATGCGCCTCGGCCAACCCGCCAAAGCCGTCGGACCCCTCGAACGCGCCGTCCAACTCGGCCCCGATGATCCCCAAGCCCGCCGCTTCCTCGCCGACGCCCTCCTCATGCTCTCCCGCTTCTCCCCCGCCCGCCTCCACCTCGAAAAACTCTCGACCCTAACCCCCAACGAACCTGCCGTCTGGTTCGGCCTCGGCCGCGTCAACGAAGAACTCTCCCGGGCGTCCTTCGAACAGCTCAGACGCACCGCCCCCGAATCCCCCGCCATGCTCTACCTCCTGGCCGAAACTCGCGAAAAGCAAGGCCGCAAAGCCGCCGCCGAAGCCCTCTACGCCAAAGCGAAGGCCCTCTCCCCCAAGCCCCCTGTCTGCCCCTCGCCTTACTGCACCATCCGCGCCTACGATACCAAAGCCCGCGAATCCTTCTCCAAACTCGCCGCCCTCGGCGACTCCATCGAACTCCGCCAAACCCGCGCCGAAATCCTGACCAATCAGAACAAGCACGCCGAAGCCGCCGCCGAATGGCGCGCCGCTCTCAAAATCGCCGCCGGTCGCCCCGACCTCGAACAAGGCCTCGCCACTTCCCTCTACGCCGCCCAGCAGTTCGACGAAGCCGAAGCGCTCCTCAAGCACCTCGTCAAAGGCGAGCCCGGCAACCCCGAACTCCAGTTCCTCCTGGGCGATTGCCTCCTTCAGAAAGGCGACGCCGAAGCCGCCCTCCCGGCCCTCCGCCGTGCTTACACCCTAAACCCCAAGTTCTCGCCCGTCCGCTCTACCCTCGGCCGCGCCCTCCTCGCCGCCGGCAAAGCCGCTGACGCCATCCCCCATCTGGAGGCCGCCCTCGCGTTCGACGACGACGGCACCACCCATTTCCAACTCAGCCGGGCCTACGCCGCCACCGGCCAAACCGCCAAGGCCGAAGCCGCCGCCAAACGCTCTCAGGAACTACGCCCATGAAACTTCTCCTCATCCTCTTGGCCCTCCCGCTCACCGCCCAAACCGTCCCCGAAGCTCTCGCCTTCCTCGAAAAGGCCGAAAAAGAGCTCCTCACGGCCTCCAACTACGCCCAGCGCGCCAGTTGGCTCCAGGCCACCTACATCAACGACGACTCGGAAACCCAGGCCGCCCTCGCCAACGAAAAATACATCAAAACCGTCCTCGCCCTTTCCCGCCAAGCCACCCGCTTCGACAAGCTCACTCTCCCCCCCGAAGCCGCCCGCAAAATGCGGTTGATCAAACTCAACCTCACCATGGCCACCCCCGCCAACGAAGCCGAAAGCTCGGAGCTCACAAAACTCACGGCACGCATGGAGTCCACCTACGGCTCCGGCAAATACTGCCGCGACGCCCCCGCGGACAAAGGCAAATGCCTCGATCTCGTGCAGATTTCGAACATCATGGCCGCCAGCCGAGACCCCAAAGAACTCGCCGACGTCTGGCAAGGTTGGCACCGCATTGGCCAGCCCATGCGCAAGGACTACTCGCGCTTTGTCGAACTCGCCAACAAAGGCGCTCGCGAGCTCGGCTTCAAA
>JANODS010001351.1:0-1502 GCA_031412835.1 Acidobacteriota bacterium
GATCCGATCCATGGCGGGTTGCCAGAGGGCGAGGGCTTCGTGGTGGCGGCCGGCGGCGCTGAGGAGTTTGGCGCGGAGGCGGAGGGCGGGGAGGAAACTGCCGGCGGCTTCGCATTCGGCCAGGGCGGCGGATTTGTCTCCGAAGAGAAGGAGGACTTTGGCGAGGCGGACGAGAGTTTCGGGGGTGGCGGCGCGGGATTTGGCTTCGAGGAGGACTTTGCGGGCTTGGTGAGGGCGATGGGCTTCGAGGAGTGCTTTGCCGAGGTCGCTGAGGATGGCGGGGTCGTTGGGGGCTTGGCGGCGGGCTTGGCGGAGGAGTTGGACCGACTCTGGCCAGCGGCCTTGGGCACCGATGACGACGGCGAGGTTGTGCTTTTGGCTGTGCTTTTGGTAGGCGGCCCCGCGCAGGAGTTGTTCGGCTTGGTGGTACCGACCGGTTTGGACTAACTCCTGGACGGGGCCGAGGGCCATTAGTCTTCCTCGAAGCGGAGGACGAGGCGGCCGGTGGAATCGAGTTCGGCGGAGACCTTTTTGACGGCGGTCTCCAGATTGAAGGTGAAGCCGTGATGGGATGTTTCGGGCCCGACGGAGGGGAACTGGAAGATGTGGTTGGAGGTTTCGATTTGGAAACCGTGGTGCGTCGTGAGGGTGGTGGCCTTGGGGTTGTATTTGAGCAGGGCTGACTTTCGCATTGATATTTTCCTGGAGGATGGGGTTAGAGCGCTAGGCGCTGGAGGATGGATTGAAAACCTGGATGGGGCCGCAGGTTTTCGAGGAACGGCACTACCTTGATGTAGAGCAGGGTGGGGTCGTGGTTGACCAAACCCCGCTCTAATACCGTCACGGCGTCGTCGAGTTTGTTTTGGACTGCGTAGACCCAGGCGACGTGGAGGGCGGGGGCTTGACCTTTGGCATAGTTGGCGAGGACGCGCGAGAAGTAGGGTTCGGCTTGGGGGAGATCGCCGCGGAGGGAATGGACTAGGGCGTAGAGGGCGTCGGCGAGGGACGGGCCGGGGCGGTCGGCTTCGAGGGAGGCCATGATCGCGGCTTGGTGGAGGGCCTTTTCGAAGTAGTTGCGGGCGGGATCGCCTACCGCTAGATAGCCCATGCGGGCGTAGACTTGGGCTAGATTGAAGCGGGTGCCGTCACTTTTGCCGACGCTATCGAGATCGCGAACGGCGGGTTCGAGGAGGTCGAGGGCTTGCTGGTATTGGCCGGCGAGGAAGTAGTAGAGGCCGATGGAGCCGGGGGCGGCGCGGTCGTAGGGGTCAAGCTCGATGGAGCGTTGGGCGTGGGCGATGGCTTCGTCGTTGCGGCCGAATTGGAGGAGGAGCCCGGAGAACCAGCGGTGGGTTTTGGCGGCATTGGGCTTGAGGCGGAGGGCGTCGCGATAGCTGAGTTCGGCTTGCTGCCATTTCCATTCGGCTTGGCGGACGGCGGCGAGGGAGGTATGGCCTTCGGCGAGGGTGGGTTCGGATTGGACGGCTTGGAGGG
Organism: Acidobacteriota bacterium; assembly: GCA_031412835.1. Classification (GTDB taxonomy): domain Bacteria; phylum Acidobacteriota; class Terriglobia; order Bryobacterales; family Bryobacteraceae. Next base: position 1,495 of record JANODS010001351.1, read on the forward strand.
CGAGGCGG
>JANODS010001352.1:0-6507 GCA_031412835.1 Acidobacteriota bacterium
ACCGTCGACCACCGCGACGGCCTCTTCTACATCCGCACCAACCGCGACAAAGCCAAAAACTTCAAGGTCATGACCGCCCCAGTTTCGAACCCTGCCGTTGCCAATTGGAAGGATTTCCTCCCCCATCAGCCCACCGTCCTCCTCCAGGGCCTCGACCTCTTCCAGGATTTCGCCGTCGCCGTCGAAAAGCGCGAAGCAGTCAACACCCTCCGGCATCTGGACTTCAAAACCGGCAAATGGAAGCCCCTCTCCTTCCCCGAACCCGTCTTCACCGCCCTCCCCTCCGGCAACGCCGTCTTCGCCACTAAAACCTATCGCTACACCTACCAAAGCATGGTGACCCCCTCCAGCGTCTTCGATTTCGACGTCGCCACCGGCCAGTCCACCCTCCTCAAACAGCAGGAAGTTCTCGGCGGCTACAACCCCAAAAACTACGTCTCAGAACGCGTCTGGGCCACCGCCCGCGACGGCGTCAAAGTACCCCTGTCGGTGGTTTATAAAAAAGGCCTCGTCCGCAACGGAAAAGCCCCCCTCTTCCTCTATGCCTACGGCTCCTACGGCATCGGCATGCCGCCTAACTTCAGCCCCAACCGCCTCAGCCTCCTCGACCGCGGCATGACTTACGCCATCGCCCATATCCGTGGCGGCAACGACATGGGCGAAGCCTGGCACGACGACGGCATGTTAATGAAGAAAAAGAACACGTTCAATGACTTCATTGACTGCGCGGAACACCTAGTCAAAACCAAATGGACCTCCCCCGGCGGCTTAGTCATCGAGGGCGGCAGCGCCGGAGGCCTACTCATGGGCGCCGTCGTCAATATGCGCCCGGACCTCTTCCGCGCCGTCCACGCCGCCGTCCCCTTCGTCGACGTCATGAACACGATGATGGATGCCACCCTCCCCCTTACCGTCGGCGAGTATCTCGAATGGGGAAACCCAAACGAGAAGGCCGCTTATGACTACATGAAATCTTACAGCCCCTATGACAATCTCGAGAAGCGAGCCTACCCGTCCCTGTTAATCACGACAAGCTTCAACGACAGTCAAGTCATGTACTGGGAACCCGCGAAATATGTCGCCCGCCTCCGCACTCTCAAAACCGACAAAAACCCTTTAGTCCTCAAAACAAACATGGGAGCCGGCCACGGCGGCGCCTCCGGACGTTACGACCGCCTCCGCGACACAGCCTTCGAATACGCTTGGCTCCTTGACCAAGTCGGCATCACAAAATAGCCAACGAGAAGGGAGCCGCGGCGACCCCGTCCACCGTCAACACAACCGTGGACGGGCCGCTCGACACAAACGATTCCGGCAACTCGACATTCACTTGATCCAAGCCTGGATATCCTCCCTGCGCCCCCGCGTAAACCACCGCCATCGTAACTCCGTCAATCGTACATCGCACCGCTTCGATCGAGCTCCGACCCCGAATCCCCGTCCCATATAACTCCACGCTCCGGCCCTTCACCACCCCCTCAAACAGTGCCGGGGCCACCGCCCCCACCTCCACCCCGCCATACTCGACCGTACCGTCAACACCCGTCGCCACCAGCACTGCCCCTCCGGTCGCCAAACCTGCCGGCGCTAAAAAATGAACCTGTTTCAAACTCACCGACAGAACCGTCGCCACCCGCGATAAACCCGTGCTGTCGATCATCACCAAGCCAGCGAGTTCCTCTTGCACCCCGGTCGCCACCCCAATCGATTCCGGCGCCAACTTCTCCCGCTCCAGACCAATCGCCAGCTCCCCCCACGGCCCAGGGTTAGCCGGCAGACTCGCTGCCAAACCTTTCGCCCCCCGAAACCCAGCCGCAATCTCACCCGCCAGGCGCAAATACCAGTCACTCGGCAAGGTGAACCCATCCGCATCGAGCGTCAGCCAATAACCTTGATCCGGCGCCTCCTGCCGGCGCGACGCCACCTTGAACATCGCCGTCGCTTCGTTCACCTCGTCGAACATCGCAATCTTCAACGTCTCCGCCCCAGCCGCTCTTGCGTTAAATGCCTGCCGCCAAAGAAACTCCCCCCGATTCCGTGGAATCTGATTCTGCACCGCCGTCCGGTTCAGGTTATACCAGGAAAACCCCGGAAAAATCACCGGCATGTAAACCTGCTTCGTCCCCGCCGTCGCCGCCAAGTCGGGCTGAATCTGCGTCGTCCGCCACCGGTCCACCCCTGCCACGTTCGTGTACCTCCCCACCGTCCACGGCTGTATCCCATCCATCGCCCGATAAACATCCGTCCACCGCCGATCCGTCGCCGCATCGTTGGACAAGGCCCGCCAATACGCCGGCGTCCCCCCCAGATAGAAAACCTTGGCCTCCTCGCGAAACCAAGTAATCAACCGCAGCGCCGCCGCCGGGTCCGCTGGCGGGTGACGCGTGTCATTCAGCCCGATGCCCCAAACGCCCACCACCGGCTTGCCCTCATGGCGCAGATAGCCCGGGTGAGCCGTCACGCCCAGCCCCTCCACCAGATAGTTCCAGTCGTTCCGTAAATCCGCTTCCACCGTCGCCGCATTGGCTCCGCTGATGTCATATTCAATCGCAAAAACCCGCCCCGAACGGAGCGCCGCCGCCATCACATTCTTCAAGACAACATCGCCCCCCGCCCGATTCCCCCGTATATCAGTCACGAACCGCTGCAGTAACACCCCATCCAATCCATACTGCTGCATCCATCGAAAGTGCCGGTCCACCGTCTTGCTGCTTCCGGAAGAAAACAACCGCGCCGGCTCCGCCCCAATCGTCATATTCGGCACCACGCAAAGCTCATCGAGGTCAAACTCACGCAGATCCGGATACATATCGATCTGCAATGTCGCCGCCGTCGGCGTACCTCCCGCCCAGTGGCTCCAATTACTCCCCAGCGCCCCCCCGCCGGGACACCGAAACCAACCCTGATAACCCAACAAAACCTTTCCCTGCAAAGTCGTCGCATCCACCGCCTGCCCCGCGGCCCCCGTCACCCCCAACAGCATCAAAACAAACACTTGGATTCCCATCGCTACTTCTTCTTCAAGGTCGGAACCGCCCCGCTCCCCGTCGTCCGCAGCCGCTGCGTCTTCACCCGAATCTCCTCACTGTCCCCGTAATTCGGCGCCAACAGCAAGTAAGTCTCATAAGCCCCCGCCGCGCCTAACGCATCCCCCTGCGCCTCTAACGTCCGGCCTAACTCCAAGTGTCCCGGCGCATAACTCGCATCCAACGCCACTAACTCCTCAGCTCCCCGCCGCGCCTCCCCCATCTTACCCGCCGCCCTGTAAGCGCGCACCAGCGCAGCCCGGTTCCCCCGCGCCCCCGGGCTCAAGCGCACCGCTCGCTCCAGCATCGGCACCGCCTCGCTCACTTTTCCCCCCGCCAGTAACTGATTCGCCAACTGCATCTGCGGCAGCGCCCACTCCGGCGTCAATTTCGCCGCCTGTTCAAACGCCGCCCGCGCCTCCGCACCCCGCCCCAACCGTCCCAACGCCACCCCCAGCGCATTCCGCGCACAGGCGAAGTTCCCATCCCTTGCCAACGACGCCTGCAAACTCTCCACCGCCGCCCCAAACTCATTCGACGCTATCTGCAACCTCCCCAAACAAAACAACCGCCGCGTCTCAATCGACGCATCGTAAGGCCGCAGCTGCCGCAAAAGCCCCAAACTCTCCACCGCCTTGGCTAACAAAGCCTTCTTCGGCCCCGCCGTCGTCGATGCCACATAATCCGCCACACAAGCCTGCCCCGCCGCCTCCAACCGCGCCACGCCGTCGTCCACCGGCCCCGCCGGCAGCCGAACCAACGAAACCGCCGCCGTCAACTGCACCCGCCCCTCCACCCCCACATCCGATCCCAAATAGTGCCCCCCCGCCGCCAACCCATCCACCCGCAGCCGTGCCCCCGCCCGCAAACTCCCCCGATACACGTGGTCCACCCAAATCCCCGCCCCCCGCGGTCCGTCCACTTCTAAAGACAACCCGCCACTCACCGGCCCCCTCTCCACCAACGCCAAGGCCATCCGGCCGTCGAACGACCCCGCCACCCGCGGATTCTGCCGCGCCCCCGTCTCCGCCGCCACTCGCTCCGCCAAGTAATCAATCACCTCCGCCGCCCGCACCACCTTGTCCCCATCCTTGTCCGCCCGCCCTCTCAGTCCTTCCAGCAACGTGTAAGTAAATACCCCCTGCCCCCCATTCCAGCGTTGATCCTCGAACGACCGCTCACTCGGCCGCGCCGCCAGCAACTTTAACAAGTTCCGATCGCCTAACTTATCCAGCGCCACCGCCGTCCGCTCCGCCCCCGTCGCCGAGTAACTCGTCCATCCTAGCTGCCCCGCGTGACAAGCATCCGCCATCATCACCACGAGTCCCGCCCTCACCCGACGCGTCAGCGTCTCATCCACCTCGGCAAACGATAGCCCCGTCGCGTGTAAGTTCTGCGGATCCGAATCATGGGCGACAAAGTATCCCTCCTCCCGCTCCGCCACCACGCCATGACCCGCAAAAAACACATAGACGATGTCCTCCGGCTTCGCCACCGTCGGCAACCAACTATGCAGCCCCGCCCGAATCGCCCCCAGCGTCGCCCCCGCGTTCGTCAAAACCTTCACATTGCCCGGCGGCAATGCTCCGCCCGCCGTCGTCAACAAAAAACCCGCAAACTCCTCCGCATCCCGATGCGCATACCGCAACTGCGCCCCCGGCGGCAAATGCTCATGCGCCGAAACCCCCACCACCAGCGCCCACCGCGTCCCCTTATCCCGCAGCGGATTGGCCGGCTTATCGGCCTCCCAAGCAATATCCCGGCCCTGCTGGGCACACAAAATTCCGGCGACCAGCCAAAGCCATCTCATAACTTACTCAAATGCTCCAAAGCGCTTCCAGGTCCAACACAAACCCCGCCACCGGCCCCTCGCCCGCAATGCTCGCGGAACCCACGATCTCCTCCGGCTCCTGCCCCGCCCGGTACACCGTCACCGTCCGCGCCGCGCAATCGATCATCCAACCAAGCTCCGCGCCATTCTCCATCCACTCCGCCATCTTCGCCCGCGTCAACCGCGGCCGATCATACGGCGATAGCAACTCAATCACAAACTCCGGGCATCCCCCAAACGCGAATCGTTCTTTCGAACTCCACGCCGCGTCCGGAGACCGCCGCGCCCCATTAGGCAGCTTGAAGCCACCACTGGAATCCGTAACGTCATCCATTCCCGCCGCAATCGCCCATTGCGTCAATTGAAAAACAATCCGGGAATTCCTCTTGCTCGTTCTCCGATCCGTAGGCGGCATAACAATCAACTCCCCTTCCGCGCTGTACTCTAAACGAAAGTCCGCATACTGTTCGCAGAACTCCTGGAACTGGCCATCCGTCATCCCCGGCACATAAAGCGTCAGCGGCATATACTGTTCAGCAACCGTCACCATCCCCCCACTATACCCAACCCCGAAACGCGATAGAATCCCCCCCATGCGTTCTCTCGTCCTCCTACTCGCCACCACCCTCTACGCCCAATCCCCCGCCCTGGAAATCAAAACCCCCATGGCCCCACCCCCCTGGGCCCTCCTCGAACGCGAACTCCTCAAATACAACTCCCAAGCCGTCGACAAGTTCGCCGCCAAATACTACGACTCCCGCGGCTACCTCGCCCACACCCCCCGCTGGGGCACCCTCGACGGTCCCGACGACGCCGTCGAAACCACCTGGAACTGGACCCTCCTCCACGCCCTCGGCGGCTCCAACTCCGTCCTCCAGCACTACAAACTCGCCCAGGAAGGCCACTGGAAACAGTATGCGAACTCCGCACCAAACTCACCTCCCTCGCCGCCAACGGAGCCTACAAACAGGAGTTCATCACCCAATCCGACTGGTTCCACACCGCCGAAGGCATGCGCGCCTTCCTCCTCGAAGGCCTCTCCAACCCCAACGACGCGACCTACCGCCAACGCATGGTCCGCTTCGCCAACATGTACAACGGCTCCGACACCGCCACCCCCAACTACGACCCCGCCAAAAAGATCATCCGCAGCATGTGGACCGGCAGCGAAGGCCCCATGCTCCGCAAAGCCACCACCTACGACTGGGTCGGCGACCCCGTCCCCGGAACCTTTCACTTACTCCACAACCCCTCCGGCAAGGGCAAAATGCTCGATCTCACCGCGAACTACCAGAAGATGCTCTCCCACTGCGACGAGTATCTCGATAGCACCGGCGATAACTTCCTCAATATGGCCGCCACCATTCTCGGCCTCAACGCCTACATGCTCACCGGCGAAGAAAAGCACCGCCAATGGGCCCTCGGCTATGCCGACGCCTGGAAACAGCGCGCCGCCGAAACCGGCGGCATCATCCCCAGCGCCATCGGCCTCGATGGCAAACTCGGCGGCGAACATAAAGGCCAATGGTGGAAAGGCACCTACGGCTGGAACTTCACCATCTTCGACGGCGAACTCGGCCAAATCGCCCATCGAAACTACTTCACCGACGGAACCTTCCCCGGCTTCGGCAACGCCCTCCTCCTCAGCGG
>JANODS010001353.1:0-2119 GCA_031412835.1 Acidobacteriota bacterium
CGAAGTTGGGGGCGGCGCATCGATTCAAGACGCAGGTGATGGCCGGGGCGGGGCCGGACGCGGAGGGGCGGATCTTTGGGGATTTGCGATTGGTGGGCGGGGCGGATCCGTCGCTGTCTGGTCGGGTTTATCCCTACGACCGGAAGGCGGAATGGGGCGCGGGGGCGGCGGCGATGGAGCAGTTGGCGGATGCTTTGGTCGCTAAAGGGGTGAAGCGAGTGGAGGGGATGGTGGTGGGGGACGACACGCGGTACGCGTGGGACCCGGTGCCCTCGGGTTGGGGGGCTGACGATGGGCTGTTTGAGTACGGTGCGCCGGTTTCAGCGTTGTTGTTGAATGACAACACGGTGCGGGTGACGGTGCGGCCGGGGAAGGAGGTTGGCGAGCCGGGTGAGTTGGTGGTGAACCCGGGGTTTGAGTATTTTTCGATCCAGAACCGGGTGACGACGGGGGCGGAGGGGACGCCGACGCGGGTTCGTTTTGAACGACCCGTGGGGACGCGGGAAATTTGGTTGGATGGTTCGATTGCGTTGGGCGGGGCGGAGAACGAGCAGATGTTTGCGGTGGACGATCCGGCGCGATTGGCGGCGCAGGCGTTGGAGACGGCGCTGGTGAAGAGGGGGGTGAACGTGCGAGGCGGGATTGGGGTGAAACATCGTTTCACGGGGGAGCGGGAGGAGTGTGGGGGGTGCGTGGTTTTGGCCGAGCGGGAGTCGCCGCCGTTGGGGCAGTTGATTCAGGTGGTGAATAAGGAGAGCCAGAATTTGCACGCTGAGATTATGAGGCGGGAGGGAGGCGGGAAGGAGGCGATGGCGGAGTTATTCAAGGCGATGGGGATTGGGGAGGAAGATACTTACTTGGTGGATGGATCGGGGCTGTCGCGATTGACGTTAGTTTGCCCGGAGGCGTCGACGAGGTTACTCGAGTATATGTGGAAGGGCTCGGAGCGGGAGGTGTGGGTGAGTTCGCTGCCGATTGGGGCGGAGGACGGGACTTTGCGGAACCGGTTCAAGGGTTTCAGTGAGGCCGGGCGGGTGAGGGCGAAGACGGGATCGTTGACGCACGTGGCGGCGTTGGGGGGATATTTGGAGCATCCGAAGCGGGGGACGCTGGTGTTTAGCGTGATGGTGAACAACTACAACGGGGAGACGGCGAAGGCGCGGGCGGTTCTGGATAAGCTGGTGATGACGCTGCTGGATTATTGAAGAAGTTTCGCTTGACTTTCGCCCTAGCTTCGCCGAAAATAAAGCGAATCCCATGGCACTCACCCGCAGACAAAAAGAGGTTGTAGACTTTCTCGCCGATTTCATCGAGCGGAAGGGTTATTCGCCCAGCTACGAAGAGATTGCGGAAGGAATCGACCTGAATTCCCTTGCGACGGTGCATAAGCATATCGCGGCGCTGGAGGCGAAGGGATACCTAAAGCGCGGGTTCAATCAGAGCCGGTCGGTGGAGATCAGCGAGTCGTATTTGGCCGAGCGGGGACGGATGCCGGCGGCGGAGATGTCGATCCCGTTTCTGGGGCGGATTGCGGCGGGTCGGCCGATTGAGCAGGTTCCGCAGGGCGATGCGTTGCAGTTTAGTGATTTTGCGGGGAATGCTTCGACGTTCGCATTGCAAGTGCGGGGGGAATCGATGATCGATGACCACATTTGCGACGGCGATTTTGTGTTGATCGAAAAGGGCGAGACGGCGCGGAATGGGGAAATTGTCGTCGCTTTGGTGGCGGGGGTGGAGTCGACATTGAAGCGGTTATACCGAGAGGAGCACGGGATGATCCGGCTGCAACCGGCGAATGCGGCGATGGAGCCGATTCTGGTTCCGGCGGCGGATGTGGAAGTGCAGGGTCGGCTGATTGCCGTGATGCGGAAGTACCGCAACTAACTCCGCAGTTGGGCTTATACTCAAGGAGCCATGCTGTTTCGACTGCTCTTACTTGCGATGTGTCTGCCGCTATTCGGGCAGAGCCCGAAGCGAAGAATCGCGGTTTTTGATTTTGAGAACCCGGCGGGGAACGGAGCGGTGTCGTCAGTTTTCTTTTCCACGGCGGCACCGGATTCGGGAAAGACGGTAGCCAACCTTTTAATCACCCGATTGGTGCAGAAAAACTTGGTGACGG
>JANODS010001354.1:0-4435 GCA_031412835.1 Acidobacteriota bacterium
ATGCTGGAGATGGGGCTCAGTAAGCCTTGGCCGGACGCGCTCCAAGCCATATCGGGCAAGCGCGAAATGGACGCCACCGCCGTCCTCGACTACTTCGCGCCTTTGCAAAAATGGTTGGACGAACAAAACAAGGGGAAACCCATCGGCTGGTAAAGTAATTGCGGCCGGATGAGTGGAATCGGATGCTTGTCGCGCAGTCTATGGTGGAGTCTGTCTACCATCATGCGCACTGCTATCTCACTCGCGGCAATCCTCGCTTTACCATTCGTCGGCTTGGCCGCGAATATCGTCATCAATCCCGGCTTTGAAAATGCGCTTGCCTCGCCTTGGGCAACCAACTGGGACCTCGGCAATATCAACCCGAACACGGGCCTCCAGAGTGTGGGAACCGGCTGCGGCGGCATTGCCTGCATCACACCCGGTAGCGGCTTATCCTACCTCTATCAAGACGTCGTTACGGATCCAGGTGCCACCTACACGCTTTCTTTCTTCGTCCGGATCGAAGGCACGGGTGGGTCTACGCCAAATGAGTTAATCGTCCTCTTCAATAGCTTCCAAGTCTTCGATCTCAAGGATCTTTCCCCGGGCAGTTACGCTTTTTACTCGAAGAGCGTCGTGGCGGGAGGCACAGGCACGCGCCTCGAATTCTACGGTCGTAACGATCCCGGAATTACGCGAATCGACGACGTTAGTCTGACCGCCGCCGTCTCCACTAACGCCGTGCCCGAGCCGGCCACCTGGCTGCTTTTCGCCGGCGGTTTCAGCGCGCTGGTCGCCACGCGGCTGTCCCGTCAACGCAAAGCAGGGCGGACTACCTAACCCGGCCGGCCACGCAAGGTCTGTGCAAACCTTTTCTGCGATCCGCCCGTCGCGGCGTTTGGAGGCCAAAGGCGGCAGAATTGGACGGTGCGCGCCGAAACCACCACAATTGCCGGGGCTACGACGAGCAGGTTTGACAGTTGCCGTAGAGCAACACTTCGTGGCCAGTAACCTGGAAGCCGGGAGGTGCCAGGGACTTAAAACCGGTCAGGCAACCGGCCAGCTCAAACACCTTGCCGCAGGTTTTGCAGTGGAAGTGATGGTGGTGGGCCTTGCCCGCTAACTCGTAGCGAGCCGATTCTCCGGGCAGTTCGACCGTCGTCAACCAGCCTTCTTCGACAAGAGCTTTGATATTTCGGTATACCGTGGCGATGCCGACACCGCGGTTTTCGTTCGCCGCGAGTTCGAGAACTTCGTTGGGGTTCAGCGGACGGTCCGCGAGCGCAAACGCTTCTCGGATGGCGCGGCGCTGACGGGTATTGCGATTCGGGGAGGTATCAGGGGAAGACATCGCGGGCCTCAAAGTACCGCAATCGCGCCGTGGTCGTCGCAGTGGCCATCGTGCGGATGGTGAAGATGACCGCCGACAAGGTAATCGACGTGATCGCCGTGGGGCACCGCCTCATGGCCGCAGGCCGGGCCATGGACGTGTTCGACTCCGTGAGCGCCACACTCGTGTTCCGGAGTGCAGACGGACGGATTCGTGCCCGAAAGGGCGATCACGTGCTCGTCGATGTGCCCTTCGTGAAGATGGTGCAAATGGCCATCGTGCAGGTAGTCGACGTGATCGTCATGTTGGACGGCAGTATGACCGCAGCCGGGCTGGTGTTGATGATCGTGATTAGAATGCGTGTTACAGGAAGACATCGGGAGTTACTCCTTGGTTGTAGTTAGGGAACGAAAGCGAGATAGGTCTGGCCGCCCTTCGCTGGCGTGCGCAAGAGCGTTGAAAAGTAGATCGGCGACGTGCTGATCGGCGAGCCCGTAGAGAATGTGTTTGCCGTTCCGGCGCCGGGAAACCAACCCTTCATTGCGGAGGACGCGGAGTCGCTGGGAGATGGTCGATAGGTCCTCGCCTTCCGCCGTAGCGATCTCTGTCACACACGCTTCCCCTTGGCCTAGCAGCGTTAGAAGGCGTAGCCGCGGCCCATCGCCCATGGCGCGGAAGATGCCCGCGGCCCGTTCAATCGCGCCGGGTTGCACCAGTGCCGCCCGTTGGCGGGAGAGGTGGTCATGGGGAGCGCAGGATGGGTCGATCACTTTCGGCATAGAACACTTGCACAACTGTTCAATTGAGATGGTATCCCGGCGAGTCTCCATCTGTCAAGAGCATTGCGGCGTGTGTTACTCTAAAACAGTTTTTCCACTTTCCATGAAACGCGCACTCATCACCGGTGTAACTGGCCAGGACGGTTCCTATCTCGCAGAGTTTCTTCTGCGCAAGGGTTACGAGGTCCACGGCATCAAAAGACGCTCAAGCAGCTTCAATACGGGTCGTGTAGATCACGTCTACACGGACCTGCATGAGCTCGGCAACCGCTTCTTCCTCCATTTTGGGGATCTTTCGGACACCAGTAGCCTTTGGAAGCTCTTGCACGAGATCAAACCGGACGAGGTGTACAACTTGGCCGCGCAAAGCCACGTGCGCGTGAGTTTCGACATTCCGGAGAGCACGGGGGACATCACCGGCATGGGCGCGGCCCGTCTCCTTGAGGGGATCAAGCAGGTTGGTCTCGGCGATACCTGCCGGTTTTATCAGGCATCTTCCAGCGAAATGTTTGGCGCGGCGGATCCGCCGCAGCACGAAGGCACCAACATTCATCCCCGTAGCCCTTACGCCTGCGCAAAGTTGTTCGCGCACTGGCTGACGATCAATTATCGCGAGAGCTACAACATGTTCGCGGTGAGCGGCATTTTGTTCAATCACGAATCACCGCGGCGCGGCGAGACCTTCGTTACCCGCAAGATTGCCCGTGCGGTAGCCCACATCAAGAACGGGATGCAGGATAAGCTTTACTTGGGCAACCTGGATTCCAAGCGCGATTGGGGCTTCGCAAAAGAGTACGTCGAGGCGATGTGGCTGATGCTGCAGCAGGAGAAGCCCGACGATTTCGTGATCGGGACGGGTGAGACGCACACGGTGCGAGAGTTCGTCGAAGAGGCGTTTTCTCACGTCGATCTGGACTGGCAGAAGCACGTCGATTTCGATGCGCGGTATTTGCGGCCGGCGGAGGTCGATGCCCTTCTGGCTGATCCGTCGAAGGCGAAGAAGCATATGGGCTGGGAGCACCAGACTGGATTCAAGGAACTGGTGAAGCTCATGGTTGACGCTGAAATGACCGCGATTGCCGACAGGAGAGCCGGGATTACCACGGCGGTTGGCATTGACGGCTAGGCCTGCGAAGCATTAGGCGGAGAGCGACACTTTATATGTTGGACCTGACTAAGAAGCGGATCGTTGTGACCGGCGGAGGGGGCTTCCTCGGCTCCTTCGTCGTGGACTCTTTGAAAGCTCGAGGCTGCAAGTCGGTCTTCGTACCCCGAAAGCGGGACTACGATTTGACCAGAATGGAAGGCATCGAAAAGATGTTCGCCGATGCGCAACCGGAGGTGCTTTTTCACTTGGCGGCAGTGGTCGGGGGGATTGGGGCCAACCGGATTAACCCAGGTTCTTTCTTCTACGAAAACGCAATTATGGGGATTCAGCTGATCGAAGCGGCCCGGGTTCACAAAGTCGAGAAGACGCTAATCGCCGGTTCCATCTGCGCCTATCCGAAGTTCACCCCTGTGCCCTTCAAGGAAGAGGACCTTTGGAATGGCTACCCAGAGGAAACGAACGCGCCTTACGGCGTCGCCAAAAAGGCGCTGCTGGTGCAAAGCCAGGCTTATCGGCAGCAGTACGGGCTGAACTCGATTTTTGTGATGCCCGTGAATCTTTACGGCCCGCGCGACAACTTCGATTTGCAGTCCTCGCACGTGATCCCAGCCTTGATCCGCAAGGCTATTGAGGCGAAGGAAGCTGGACTGGATGAGCTGGTGGGCTGGGGCGACGGATCGCCGACGCGGGAATTTCTTTACGTTGAAGACGCTGCTGAAGGCCTTATCACCGCCGCGGCCAGTTATGACGGAGAGGAGCCGGTGAATCTGGGCAGCGGGTATGAGATCAGCATTAAGGACCTCATGGAAATGGTCGCCCGCTTGTGTGGATTTGGGGGACGAATTGTCTGGGACACCGCCCAACCGAATGGCCAGCCGCGGCGGTGCTTAGATACGACCCGAGCGGAAAGCTATTTCGGATTCAAAGCTCGCACTAGCCTGGAGAAAGGTTTGCAAAAGACAATCGACTGGTATAAGGAAAACCGCCCGCGACCTGTGGGAGTCTAAGTGAAAGAGAGTCCGCCTCTCCTCGTAGACATGAAGCGGGTTAGATACATCCACATCAACAACGGAGTTGGCTCTGGCAACGTCGGCGATGAGCTGATGGCGCAAGAGTTTTGGAAGTTACTGCCCGCGGGGATCGTGCTTGACGTACCGGTTCTTCCAGAGGCGGCGCGCTATCGTGGAGGCTACCCCAAGCCCCATCGCTATTTCGAGGTGGCCTCGTCGGCCTTGATCG
>JANODS010001355.1:0-3408 GCA_031412835.1 Acidobacteriota bacterium
GTGAGGGAGGAGATCCAGAGGCGGTCGACGGGTTTTTGGGTTTCGGCGGCGTCGTAGATGTAGCGGAAGATGAGTTCGCCTTCACGGCCGGCGTCGGTGGCGCAGATGATGCGGTCGACCTTGGGCGAGTTCATGATTTTGCGGAGGGTTTCGAATTGATCCTTCGTTTTGTCGTAGACGACGAGGGGCCATTCGGCGGGGAGCATGGGGAGGGTGGAGCGCCGCCATTGCTTCCATTCGGGGTGGATTTCGTGGGGTTGGGCGAGGGAGACGAGGTGGCCGATGGCCCAGGTGACGATGTATCCAGAGCCGTGGAGATAGCCGTCGCCTTTCTGGTTGGCACCGAGGACTTTTGCGATGTCTCGCGCGACGGACGGTTTTTCGGCGATGACGGCTACGGTAGACAAGGTGGGTGGCGGCGAACTCCAGTGTAGAGGATTAAGCTGGCTCGGGTCGACGAGACCAACCGAATCCTTCTTCTCCATTCTCTCTAATCCGGGCATGTGATCCCGACGGAGCGAACAGTTCCCGAAAGCGGACTAGAATTCGACCTTCAGAACCAACTGGACCTGGCGGCCAAAGCCGGTCAGCGTCTGGGTAATGGTGCCGCCGGCGGGGACGCCGATGTTGAAGTTCGGATTGCGGAAGTTCGCGCGATTGGCGACGTTGAACGCTTCGGCACGAAACTGGACGCGGGCGCCGTCCTTAAACGCCAGGCCGAAGTTCTTGAGGAACGCCACGTCAACCTGCTGGAGGCCGGGTCCACGAACGATGTTGAGGCCGGAGTTACCATAAGTGAGCGCGGGCGGGGCGACGAAGCAGGACGTATCGAACCAGCGGGTGACGGTACGCTGATCGCCAGGCAGGTCGCCGCCGCAGACGCGGTTCGGCAACTGGTAGGCACCGGCATTGTTCAGGTTTGAGGCGGCCATCGTGGGCGTGATGTTGAAGCCGCTCTGCACGGTAGCGATGGTGTTGAGCTGCCAGCCGCCCACCACCCCATTCACGAGCTTGTTGCCGGAGCTAAGGAGACGGCGGCCGTTACCAAACGGTAGTTCATAGACGCCGCTGATGACCAGGCGATGCGGCACGTTAAAAGTAGACGTGGCACGGGCCTGGCGGCGGTTGTTGATGTCCTGATATCCACCCACGCGGTTGGACTGGCCGCTGGAGCCGGAAATGGAGTCGTCGATCGACTTGCCCCAGGTGTAGACGGCCATGAGGGAGGTGCCGTTCTGGAAGGTCTTCTGCACCTTGGTCAACAGACCATGGTAAGAAGACGCGCCGAAATAGCCGTTGAAGTTTAGGTTGGCGATCTGGTTGAGAGCCTGGATGGGGCGGCGGGAGGGGATGGTGCCAGTCCCGGGCTGCGCCTGGTTAAGGTTGTAGGCCGAGAACAGGTTCAACCCGCGGCTGCCGAGGTAGCCGACATCAAACAAGAGGCCGGAGCCGACTTCGTGTTGAATGTTAAAGCCCCACTGGATGCTCTTTGTGAACTTGGTGTCGCGGTCGACGGCCTGGATGGTGCCTACTTGGCCGGCGATGGCCGCGGCTTGTACCTGGGCGGCGGAGCGGAGGGGATTGAAGGTGGGAACCGGGATACCGTCCGAGAGGTTGCGGCCGACGTTCAACGAACCCGGGGAAAAGTTTTGAATGGGCATGAAGGGCACATTGCGGCCCAAGGCACCTTGGCCAGCGTAGTGGACGCTGACGTAGTGGGTGCCGTAGGAGCCGCGTACAACGGTCTTGGCGCTATTGGTTAGCGAATACGCGAACCCAATACGGGGTGCCAAGTTATTGTTGTCCTTCTTGCGGCCCGCGTACTTGTCTCCGCCGAGGGCGGGGATCAGACTCGGAGCGGGATCCGCGGGATCGAAGTTGAAGTTCGCCAAGCGACCGGCCACCTCAGTTAGTGGGAGGAACATCTCGTGGCGAAGGCCGATGTTCAACGTGAGACGGCGGTTGACCTTGAAATCGTCCTGGATGTACCAGGAGTTTTCCCAACCGCGCAAGCCAAACGAACCGAAGAGGGTGGCGCGGGTGATCTGGGTGGGATAGCCGAGCAGTAGGGAGGCGATGGGGCTGCCGCCGGCGCCGCGGGAGTTGTTAGTGAACTCGCCGTTGAAATTGAAGAAGCCGCGCGCCGGATCCTGCGATTCGAAGAAGTTCAGGTGACGGCGGATGGTCTGCCAGCCGGTCTTAATGGAATGGCGGTTCTTGATGTAGGTGAGGTTGCCGTTGAGTTGGTAGTTGGTGTTGACCGAGATGGACGGGATGGGGGTGTTGGCACCGAGGAAGGCGAAGCCGGCGGGGCGGATGGCGGGGAGGCCGCCCGAGAATGGCGGTAGGGCTTCACTAACGCCGGGAATGCCGAGTTCACGGGCCGAGGGAATGTTCATATCTTTGGGCACGGCGAAGAGGTCGAAGCGGGAGAAGCCGATGCGCGTATCGAGCAGCAGATTAGGCCGGAAGACATGGGTGTCACTGATGACGCCGCCCCAGGTGGTGAGGTTGAAGTCGGCGGCGTCGGCCAATTGATTGCTATCGCCGCCGGCGAAGTTGCCCATCGTGAAACCGGGATTGGCGGGACGCGGGAGCGAGCCGGGCAGATCGGCGAAGTTGAAACCGCGGCTGACCCGCGCAAAGATGTTGTTCTTGTTCTGCATCAGGACCTTGTCGGTGCGGAGGTTAAACGTGTCGTCACGCTGGATGCGGTTGGGGGAGAAGAAGTACTGATTGGTGCCGCTGTTCGGATCGGGATAGAGATTGGTCAACAGGCGGGCGGGCCGCGGAACGCGGGATTCCGGGATGCGGTTGCCAGAGAAGGGCGTACGAGTGAAGAGGCCGGGGGCGGAGGGATCCGGGGCGTTGGTGAGCGGATCGAAGATGTTGGTAGCGCCGAAATCGCCGGCCTTTTGGGCGGCGGTGGGGACAATGGAGACGACGTTAAGGCCGCGGCCCTGGCGGAGCCCCTGGTAATCGCCGAAGACGAACCAGTTGTTCTTGATGATGGGGGCACCGGCGGTGACGCCGTACTGATTCTGGCGGAAGGCGGGGATGCGGCGTTGGCTGGCGGGGGTGCGGCGTTGGAAGAAGTCGCGGGCGTCGAGGGAGGAGTTCCGGAGGTAGTTGTAGACGCTCCCGTGGATTTCGTTGGTGCCGGCGCGAATCTGGAGGTTCACGACGCCACCGGAGGAGCGGCCGAATTCGGCGGGGGGATTGGCAATGTAAACCTTGAACTCCTGGGTGGCTTCGATGGAGGGCTGCAGGACGGTGGAGTTGATCCAGCTTTCGTTGTTGTCGATGCCATCGACCATGAAGTTGTTGTTTTGGCTGCGTTGGCCGACGGCGTTGAAGCTGCCCGTACCGCGGGGGACGAAGGCGCCGGCGCCTTCGATGTTGCCGCCT
>JANODS010001356.1:0-4546 GCA_031412835.1 Acidobacteriota bacterium
GACCCCACCACCCGCGAACTCAACCTCCTCAACGACGTAAAGCTCCAATGGCGCGGCAAAGGCCCCCCCTCCAAGCCCATGCTCGTCGAAGCCGGTGCCCTCTCCTACCGCGAAAACGAAGCCAAAGTCTACCTCAAAACCTGGTCCAAACTCCGCCGCGACTCCCTCTCCCTCAATGCCGCCGACTCCGTCGTCACCCTCGATGAAGGCGAAATCCGCCTCGTCGAAGCCGCGCAAGCCAAAGGCGAAGATCTCCAACCCGGCCGCAAACTCCTCTACGACGCCTCCCGCCTCTGGCTCCACTTCGGCGAAAAGGGCGCGATGGAAAAGATCGAAGGCCAACAAGGGGCCCACCTCGAAACGATCACCGACTCCGGCCGCACCGTCGTCAATGCCACCCGGGTCGACATGGCCTTCAACTCCTCCTCCAGCGATAGCATCCTCGAAAAAGCCACCGCCACCGGCAACGCCGTCGTCGAATCCTTTCCCCTCCTCCGGCCCCCCGCCGAACCCCCCTCTGACCGCATCCTCAAAAGCGAAACCATCGAAATGCTCATGCGCCCCGGTGGCCGGGAAATTGACTCCCTCTTCACCCAGTCCCCCGGCCATCTCGAATTCCTCCCCAAATCCCCCAAACAACGCTACCGCCGCCTCAACGGCGACCGCTTTTGGATGACCTACGCCTCCAACAACCAACTCGAAAAATTCCGCTCCACCAAAGTCGAAACCCTCACCCGCCCCCTCAAAAAAGGCGACCCCGATATGAAAACCTCCAGCGTCGAACTCCAAGCCCTCTTCGACCCCAAAACCGGAAATCTCCAAACCCTCGAACAATCCACCAACTTCAAATACGAAGAAGGTCCCCGCCACGCCCGCGCCAACCACGCCCGCCTCGATAGCGCAACCGAACACATTCTCCTCAAAGGTGCCGCCCGCATCTGGGACCCCACCGGCTCCACCGATGCCCTCCAAATCGACCTCGATCAAAAAACCGGCGACATGCTCGCCGAAGGCCAAGTCACCTCCACCCGCCTCCCCGACGAAAAGAAACCCCAAAAACCCCAAGGCTCCCTCCTCGACTCCTCCGAAACCGTCCAAGCCCGTGCCAACCGCATGCAAACGCGTGAGCAAAATAAGTGGATCCGCTACGACGGTAACGCCCTCCTCTGGCAAGGCCCCAACCGCATAGAAGCCGATTCCATCCTCATCCAACGCTCCGTCCAACGCCTCGACGCAACCGGCAACGTCGTCTCCCAATTCCGCGAAAAGGCCAACAACACCTTCACCATCGTTCGCGCTCCCCAAATGACCTACTGGGACGTCGAAAAGAAGGCCCACTACATGGGCCACGTCAAACTCGACCGCTCCGACCTCACCGTCACCTCCCGCGAACTCTTCGCCTGGTTTTCCCAAAAGGAAAACGAGAACTCCCTCGAACGCGCCGAAGCCATCGGCGATGCCGTCATCGTCAAAACCAGTCCCGGCCGAACCCGCCGTGGCGTCTCCGAACGCGCCGACTACGATGTCCCCGCCGCTCGTATCGTCCTCACCGGCGGCGCTCCCCAAATGTTCGACTCCCTCAAAGGCAACACCAAAGGCGAACGCCTCACCTGGTTCTCCAATGAAGATCGCCTTCTCGTCGATGGTTCTACCGCGCAACCCGCCGCAAGCCGTATCCTAAAGAAGCGGTAGTTCATGCGTACATTAGAAACCCGGGAAATCTCCAAGAGCTATCGTGGCCGCAAGGTCGTCGATAACGTATCCGTCTCGGTCCAACAAGGCGAAGTCGTCGGCCTCCTCGGACCCAACGGAGCCGGCAAAACCACCAGCTTCTATATGATCGTCGGCCTCGTCAGCCCAGATTCCGGCGTCGTCCAACTCGACGAAGAAGAAATCACCCACCTCCCCATGTACCAACGCGCCCGCCGCGGCGTTAGCTACCTCCCCCAGGAACCCTCCGTCTTTCGCAAACTTACCGTCGAAGAAAACCTCATGGCGATCCTCGAAACCCTCTCCCTCGATATCCGCCAACGCCGCGAACGCATGAACCGCCTCATCGAACAACTCGGCCTCGAAACCGTCCGTCTCAATAAAGGCTATATGCTCTCCGGTGGCGAACGACGCCGCGTCGAAATCGCCCGCTCCTTAGTCATCGAACCAACGTTCCTACTCCTCGACGAACCCTTCAGCGGCATCGACCCCCTCCAAGTCCGCGAAATCCAACGAATCATCTTTGATCTTAAGAAAAGCGGAATTGGCATATTAATTACCGATCATAATGTGCGAGAAACCCTCGCCACTGTAGATCGGGCATATATAATAAATGCCGGAAAAATTTTCCGCTCCGGCTCCCCCCAAGACCTTGGCCGCGACCCGGAAGTCAAAAGGGTCTATCTGGGCGAGGGATTTCAATTTGACCTCGGATTGCGCCCTTAAATCGATTTCCGGCTCTAGTACTACCAATTCGGCTCGAATCTTGAATGCCGCTATCCTTCCGCTGAATCTCGATATATCATGTTGCCTTAACCCGCCGTCTACCTTGCTAAACCCCGGCCAAGTAGGCAAGAAAGGACCTCCCATTTTGGCCCGCGACGAAGTTACTGACCTCGCAGCCGCGAAGGAAACAATCCGACAGCTTGACGCGAAGATCAAAATTCTCACGCGGCTAGAGAAACAACGTCAACGCGAAGCCGCCGGCTTCGAACGCAAGATCCGCGATTTCGCCGTCGATCTCGAATTCGCTCTCGAACTCGAACGCCGCCGCTCCGCCGAACTCGAACAAGCCTACTACGACATGGTCCTCCGCCTCACCCGGGCCTCTGTCTACAAGGACAACGAAACCGGCGCTCACATTCAGCGTGTCAGCTACTACGCCCGCATCGTCGCCCGCCACATCGGCTGGTCCGAAGCCGACCAGGAACTCATCTTCCGCGCCGCTCCCATGCACGACGTCGGCAAAATCGCCATCCCCGACCTCCTCATCCGCAAGCGCGGTTCCCTCGACGTCGACGACCGGAAGATCATGGAAAGCCACACCCTCCGCGGTGCCCAACTCCTCGAAGGCTCCAACTCACGGCTCCTGGAAATGGCCCGCGACATCGCCGTCACCCATCACGAACACTGGGACGGCTCGGGCTACCCCCGCCGCCTCCAGGGCAACCAAATCCCCATCGCTGGTCGCATCGTCATGCTCGGCGACAACTACGACGCCCTCCGCAGCCAACGCAGCTACAAAAAAAGCTTCCCCCACGAAAAAGCCTGCCGCATTATTCTGGAAGGCGACGCCCGCACCCGCCCCGAACACTTCGACCCCCAACTCCTCGAAGTCTTCCGCGTCATCCACCCCGAATTCGAGGAAATCTTCGATCGCTTCGAGCAAGAAGATCCCGCTATAGGATAACCCTCGCCTCCCCCACTCGCCGCGTAATCCTCTCCCGATCCATCAGCTCTAACAACGGAATCGCATACTTCCTCGATACCCCCGTCCACTCCTTGAAATCCCCCACCCCAAACGTCTGCCCCTTCCGCACCGCCAACTGCCCCTTCAAAGCCTCCAAAACCTCCGCGTGATAAACCAGCTCCTCGCTCACCTTCACCAGCCGTCGCTCTCTCAATAACATCTGCAGCAACAACTTCGCCCGTCCCCCCTCCACCCCACACTTCGCCAACACCTCGCTCAGCCCAGGCGTCGCCAACCCCCCCTGGCGAAACGCCTCCTCCATCGTCGCCCTCGCCGCCGTCTCGTCCTCCTGCAACTCCACCCGATGCGCCGTCAGCCGCACCAAATCCGCCTGCACCGTCACCTTCCCCGTCATCCCCAACAAACCATCAAAAACAGCCGCCGGAGCCTTCGCCAATACCTTCCCCCGAAGCTCCTCTTTAGCCATCCCCGCCAACAACGGATGCGCCCGATGAAACGCCGCCAACGTCTTCTCCACCCCTGCCAACTTCGCCTGCGCCCAAGTCTGGCCCACCACATGGCTCCCCAGCGCCAGTAATCCCTTCTCCAACTCCGGAGCCACTCCCAACCGCCGCCGCAACTCCTGCCGCTCCATCCCCGCCGCCGACTCCCCCACCAAAACCACCGCCGCCGCGACAGTGCTGGCCCCCGCCAGCCTCTCCAGCCGTTCCAGGTTAGCCCGCCGAGGCGGATCGATCTCCACCACCGTCGCCCCGCCAATCGTCACCACCGGCGAAAACTGCCGCACCACGCAACGGTCCCCCGGCAGCAGCAGAATCGGGTCGCGAAGCCGAAAACGAACCCACCCCCCAGCCTCGTCAAGCAACCGCATATCCGCCATCGTCTCCGCCGTCCCCACATGCAGATGCACCTGGCTCCGCGTCTTCAACGCCTTCGCCCCCGCCAGCAATGTAAACTGAGCATCAAATACTTTCACCGCTTCGAACCACCCCGGCTCGCTCAGCACCATCCCCCGTTCAATCTCTCCGGCCTCGATTCCTGCCAGATTCACCGCCGTCCGCTGCCCCGCCGTAGCCTTCGTCGCCGCTTTCCCATGGACCTGCAACCCCCGTACCCGCAACCGCC
>JANODS010001357.1:0-1477 GCA_031412835.1 Acidobacteriota bacterium
TCGACGTCGAGTCGCCCCTCTTCTTCTCCCTCATCATCATCATCTCGGCCTACCTGCCTCTGTTTATGCTCGAGCGAGTCGAGCGCCGGCTCTTCACGCCGATGGCCTTCACCGTCTGTTTCGCCCTCCTCGGCTCCATGCTCATCGCCCTCACCATCGTCCCGGTCCTCGCCACATTCCTGTTCCGGAATGGAGCAAAAACCTGGGAGAATCCGCTGCTCCGGGGGCTTTCGTCCCTCTATGGCCGCGTGCTCGAAATCAGCCTCCGCCGCGCCTGGGCCGTCGTCGCTATCGCCGCCGGGATAGTCACCGGTGCCCTGTTTCTCGCCGGTGGTCTGGGCAGCGAATTCCTCCCCTCCCTGGACGAAGGAACCATCTGGATCCGCTCGAACCTTCCGCCCGGCACTTCACTTGAAAAAAGTGCCCTGATGGCGGAACAGATGCGAGGCACCCTCAAGACCTTCCCGGAAATCAAAGCCGTCGCCTCCCAGGCCGGGCGCAATGACGCCGGGACAGATCCCTTCGGACCCAATCGGATCGAACTTCTGGTAACCTTGAATCCCTACGAGCAATGGCCGGGGCATCGCTCAAAAGCCGACCTCGTCAATGACTTATCGCGTGTCATGCCGGAGACGATTCCAGGAGCTACATTTAACGTCACCCAACCGATCATTGACACCGTCACCGAAGTAGTAACAGGCTCCTCCGCCGATTTGGCCGTACTTCTGACAGGCCCCGATCTCAAGGTACTCCGTAACCTCGCCGAACAATCCCTTGTCGTGGTCCGGTCCATTCCCGGCTCCGCCGACGCCGCCATCGAGCAAGAAGCCGAACAGCCCCAACTAACCATCCAACTCGACCGCGAAAAAATGGCCCGCTACGGCGTTCGCGTTCGCGACGTCCAGGACCTGATCGAATTGGCCATTGGCGGCCGCATCGTCAGCAGCCTTTTTGAAGGTGAGCGGCGCTTCAATATCTCGGTTCGCTTTGCTCCGGAAGCGAGAGCCGACGCCAACGCCATCGGAAGCATGCTCGTACCAACCCCCTCCGGCGCTCGCGTGCCCCTAACGCAGCTGGCGAAACTGGAAGTGGTGAACGGCCAAAGTGTGATTGCCCGCCGCGAAAATCGTCGGCAAATCGCCGTCCGAACCAACATCCGGGGAAGGGACCAAGGCAGCTTCGCGGCCGACCTCCAACTCAGTTTTGAGAAGGCCGTAAAGCTTCCCGAAGGCTACCGCGTCGAATGGGGCGGCCAGTTCGACAATCTCGAGCGGGCGCGAAAGCGCTTGGGCGTCGTGCTGCCCCTTACCATCGGCATCATTTTCGTCCTCTTATTCTTTACCTTCGGCAACGCGAAGGACGCTGGGCTGGTACTGCTCAACGTGCCTTTTTCGCTGGTCGGCGGGATTCTCTTCCTATGGCTGCGCGGAATCAATTTGAGCGTTTCGGCCGCGGTTGGTTTTGTCAGCCTCTTCGG
>JANODS010001358.1:0-1151 GCA_031412835.1 Acidobacteriota bacterium
ATGTAGTCACCACGTTCGTTGGACTGGGTGACGTCGCGGGTGCCGGTACCTTCCAGCACCGCCGTGACCCGGGCTCCGGCCATTCCGGCTCCAGAAGCATCGGAGATAGAGCCAAAGATTGTCGCCGTGGCGGATTGGCCGTAAAGCGAAGAGACACTCATCAAGACAGCGAAAAAGACAGGCACAAAGCGATTCATGACGTGTACTCTATCACTCAGCTCGACCCCACGCAATGCGGCTGGTTACAGTACGCGCGGCTCGTTGAAGGCTTGCGATTAGGCTATTCGCGGGGTAGTACAGCTATCGGTGGTCAGAAGCGGGGGATGCGTTTGATGCGGGGGTGGCGGGCGGTTGGAGCGGTTCCATTTACTCGGCGGGGGCGACGGAGGAGCCGCTGGCGGTGTGCGTAGCGTTTGGGGGGAAGGGGCCGGAGATGGGGGCGTTGATGCGGTCGTTGGGGTTTGGGGCGATACTCAGCGAGTTCCAGGACCTCCTTCCCACGCTTTCGCGAGGAGAGAGACCGGTTGGGATGGCTGCGAGGCTAAGAGCTGCCATTCCTCACGGTTAGCGCACGGCTAAGAATACCGCACGGTCAGTGGGACGGGCGCGAACCATGGGTCTAAGTTATCCATTTCTCCCCCGCGGGAACCGGGGCGAGCGAGAGAGCTTCGAAGACCTCGGGTAGGGTGGTAGCAACGCGGAGAAGTTTGAGATGGGTATCCCGGAGGAATCCTTCGACCACGGCGTGTTCAAGGAAGAGGAGGAGATGGTCGAAATAACCGTCATAGTTGAACAGGACAATCGGCTTTTCGTGGCTGCCGATCTGGCCCCAGGTCAATATTTCGCAGAGCTCGTCGAGAGTTCCGAAGCCCCCGGGCATGGCGATGAAGCCGTCGGAAAGCGCAGCCATCAGCGCTTTGCGTTCGTGCATGGAGCCGACGATCCGCAGGTCCTTCAGCCCGCGATGGGCGGCTTCTTTCTCGACCAATAGCTCCGGGACAATGCCGGTGACCTGTCCGCCTTGGAGAAGCACGGCGTCCGCCAACTCGCCCATCAATCCGAGGTGGCTTCCACCGTAGACGAGCCGAAGGCCACGCGCGGCGATCTGTTCTCCAAGCGCACGCGTCATGGCGCGATGGCGGGGGTCGCGC
>JANODS010001359.1:0-6423 GCA_031412835.1 Acidobacteriota bacterium
TCCAGCGTCGTCACCTTCTTATCGAACACCACCGCGATGTAGCTCCCCGCCGTCGCTCGAGCGTCGTTCCGACTGATCGGCTGGGTATTGCCCCCCACTCCCACCTGTACCCGGTCCTTCCACGTCCGCCCACTCTTCAACCCATTGTTGAGCTCCAACTCAATCCGGTCGTCCTTGATGTCCACCTTCGTCACCGTGATCAATTCGCCCAACCGCGCCGCCGGACCGGACTCCTTCATCGCCGCATCCCAAACCGCCGCGTCCCACACCCCCTTCGCATCCACCGCCAACGGCTTCTTCGACCGCGGAATCAACACCTTCGCCTTCGCCGTTTCCGCCGTCAACCCCCGGATCAACGCCAGCCGCTCCTCTTCCGACAGCTTCTCTTTCTCCGCCCAAGCCGGCAAACAAGCACATAGCACCATCGCCCAACGCCGCATCACTCCTCCTCAGGCAACAGCGGTAACCGTTGCTTCACTATTGGAATCCGATGCAGAAGGTAACCCACCCCGAAGCAGGCCAAAGTACACAGGACACTGCCTTCCGGCCCGTATCCGCCGCCGCTCCAAAGTTCGTTCGCCTTCCACTGCACGGTGTAACCCGTCAATCCCATTGTAAAGCCGCTTAGGTTCACTCCGAACAGCGGAGTTGTAACGTTCCATCCAAAATGCAAACCAATCGGCAACCACAAGTCGCCACTTCGCAACAACGCATAGCCCAGAAGAACGCCCCATAGAAAGGTGTTGAACAGCCCGATCTTGGTCGCACTCTGGTTCCCCGCATGCATCACCGCGAACATTACCGCCAACGGCAGCAGCACCTGATACGTACCAAACCGTCCCGCCAGCAACTGAAACGCATACCCCCGAAACAGCAACTCCTCCCCAATCGCCCCAAACAACAAACAAACCGCCACCAGCGCCAAACTACCCAAGTTGAACGGCGTTTCCGGCGTCGCCACGAAATACGCCTTGCCAATCAGCAGCGGAATGCCCATCACAAACACGATCCCCGCCGCCCCCAGTCCCCACCCATACAGCAAATGCCTTCCCGCCGCCGCATGCCACCCAAACCCAATCGTCGTCAGACGGCCGCCCTCGTAGATCCGCAACACCAGCGCGCTCGCCACCGCCCCCGCTCCAAAAACACTCAACGCCGCCGTTACCAACATCCCCAACGGGCTCAGCAAAAAGCCCCAAACCAACAAACCCAAAAATCCGGTCAGCCCGAACAAGCCGACCCGCAGCGCTAGCCCCGCCCAATTCCTATCCACCGCTCGCCTTCACGGTCACGCCCTTCGGCGCCACCTTGACCGGTAAAACCGTCGCCCCCGCCCGCTCAATCAGCGCGCCTACCTTTTCCTTCGTCCCCGGTTCCACCAGAAAAAACACACAGCCGCCCCCACCCGCGCCACAAACCTTCGCCCCCACCGCTCCCGCCTTCCGCGTCACCTTCACCATCTCGTCAATCAGCGGCGTCGTAATCCCCGGCGCATTCTTCTTCCGAAAACTCCACTCCTCTCGCAACAACCGCCCCACCTCCGCCCAATCCCCTGCCGTCAAAGCACTCCGCATCGCGTGCGCAATGCCGGCAATCATGTCGAAATTCCGGTGCACCTGCTTGTTGCCGTCAATATGGAGCTTGGTCACCTCCCAGTTGTTGATCCCCGAGTTCCGCGGTTCTCCCGTATAAGCCAACACCGTCCGCGAAATCAAATCATCATGGTCTACCGGCAGCGCCACCCGCCGAATCCCATCCACCCGCAGCTCCACCGCCCCCACGCCACCATACAGCGCCGGATAGTAGTCCTGGCATCCCGTCGGCACTTTGATGATCCGCGCTTCAATATTCTGCGCCACCTGCCGCAGCGCTTCCACCGAGTAGCCCGTCCCCAGCAGCTTATTAAACGCGCTCGCCAACGTGATGATCAGCGACGACGAACCACTGATCCCCGCCCCCGCCGGCGCTTCCGAGTCCGTATCCAAGTCGATCCCCATCGGCGGCGCAAAAAACCGCACCACCTCCGCCAGCAGCGCTAACTTGTACTTTTTCGCCGCCGACAACTCCGCCAGCGAGCCAAACTCTTCCTCTTTCCCCAAGTCGCGCGACCGCAGCACAATCCGGCTGTCCTCTCTCGTTCGCAGGTCGCAACTCGTATACCGGTCTACCGCGAAGTGCACCGTACAAGCGTTCGCATGGTGCAGGTAAAGAGGCCAAATATCCAGGGTGCCACCCGCTAAGTCCACCCGACAGGCTGATTTTGAAACAATACGCATGAACTAGCCAGTGTATCGCGCCAGTCTCACCCGCAGCAGCCAGAGCGTCCCCACCGCAATCACCGGAACCAAGATCATCGTCCCCCGCACCATCCCTTCCGGCGTCATCCATTCGAGCACCGCCGCCGTCGCCTCGTCGCTCAACATTCGTGGAATCGCCAACGCCGCGCAAAGCAGCACCAGAAATCCAATTCGAATCCGGCTTCGTGCCGCCTCTTGGCTCGCCGCCCCCATCGCCACCCGCACCGCCACCGCCGCCGTCAACAAACAAGCCATCAAACTCAAAACCACCAGACACAACAGCACCGGCAAAGGTGGCAAAACCCGATGGCCCACCGAAACATTCACCGTCACAAACCCCATCACCAGAATCAACACCCCAATCCCCCAGCCCTGGAGCGCCGTCCGCCCCAGCGCCGCCATAGAGATCGGCGACTCAAACGCCACCGCCACCGCCCGAGGCGAAACGTAGAACACCGAAAGCAGCGCGTACGGGATCAACAAAAACAGGTCTAGGAACTCAATCCCCTTCACCCAAGGCACCACCACGCCAAAAAGCAACAGCACCGCCACGTTCGCTATCAAGGCTCCTATGCGCATTCCAGTAGAATAACGCCTGTATGCTATCTCGCAACAAAACTCTCACGCTCGCCGTCGGCGCTTGCGCCCTCTTCGGCTTCGGCTTCCAAGCCGCGCGCAAAACAGTCTCGAAAGACCCCCTCCTCGCCGGCTACGAAATCGTTACCGTCGCCGCCGTCGCCGACGCCGTCGACCAGATCACCGGCCAACGCGGCTTCATGTCCCACGACATGCGGCCCCGCACCATCACCGCCCGCGCCGTCGGCCGCGCCGTCACCGTCTATATCGAACCCACCACCCCCGAAAAAGCCACCCCCTCCCTCTCCACCCGCGAATCCACCGCCATGATCGACAACGGCAACCCCGGCGAAGTCGGTGTCATTGTCATCAAGGACGGCATTGACGTCGCCGGCATCGGCGGCTTGATGGCCACTGCCGCCAAGGCCCGCGGCATGGCGGGCGTCATCGTTGATGGCGGCGTCCGCGATCTCAAAGAAGTTCGAGCGCTCGGTCTCCCCATCTACGGGCGCAGCGTCGTCCCCTCCAGCACCGTCAGCCGCTTCGCCGGCGTCGCCCGCAACGTCCCCGTCCAATGTGCCGGCGTCGAAGTCAAACCCGGCGACATCATCGTCGCCGATGAAGACGGCGTCGTCCGCGTCCCCGCCGCCCAGGCCGCCGAAGTCCTCAAGCGGGCCCAGGAGATCGACGAACGCGAAACCAAGATGGTCCCTTTCATCCGGCTCCATAAGGCCCTGAGCAAAGCGGTGGAAGTGTTCAACCGGATTTAACCGGGCCTAGTACTTATTTCAATAGCAGTTTACCCTAGAGAGAGTAGGGTTAAATTTTTTCAACCGCCGGATACACCATTTCACTCCCGGCGTCGATAGATGAATATATGCGGAACAGGCGTTTTGAGCCTCGGCTAATGTGTGCGGATCTAATCGAAGTCCACTGGCGCGACAGCGCCGGGGGGCGAAAGAAGATGATTGCCAACCTTGAAGATATTTCAGAATCCGGAGTCTGTCTCCAAATGGATGCTGAAATCCCCTTGAATACGATCCTAACCGTCAGCGGCCCGAAGGGCGACTATGTCGGCCAGGTCCGGTATTGCGTCTACCGGGATATAGGCTTCTTTGTCGGGGTGCAGTTTGAACCCGGCAGCAAGTGGTCCAAGCGAGAATTCAAACCGCTCCATTTATTCGATCCCCAGCGTCTAGTTCCGGCTGACCAGCCGGAACTATAGAAATTTAAGAAATGTGGCGGCTGACCAGCCGAAACTATAGATTAGTGCGCCGGCGAATCGGCCCGTTGCCAAGCCTCCCGAAACTCCTTCTCCACCAACGCCACACTCTCGGCCTTCTGTTGAACCCGTAGGCTCTCCAACAAGCCAGCCAACGAACGCCCATTGCGCGGATTTTTCTCCAGGTCCTTCCGAAACACCCCCTCCGCTTCCTCCGCCCTCCCGTGTCGCAACAGCGCCCTCCCCAATGACTCCCGCGTCGGATAATACCAATCCGGCGGCTCCATGTACGACAATCCATCCTCCGACTCCACCGCCAGCTTCCACTGCTCAACTTCCAGCGACTTCTCTCCCCGGCTTCGCGCGATCCGTGCCCCCAAGTCCATACTGGCTAGGGCCATCACCTGTTTTGCCGGATTGAACATCGCCACCGCATCAGCCGGAACCTCCTTGGTGATCGCTTTGATCATGCTCTGCCATCTCTCCGCCTCCTCCGCCTTGCCCGTCGCCGCCAATGCCGCGCCCTGCGCATAGAGATACATCGCCCGCAGAAACAGATCCTTTTCGGTCGGAGTCGGTTGCTTTAACATCTCCTCCCATTTCTCAAAACGAACCAGCACCAACCACTCATAAGCCGCATAAGCCCCCAACATCGGCATGCCGTCAATCGCCCCCGCCACGTTCTTCCGCAACCGCTGCGCATACTCCCGCGCGTCCTGATATCGGCCCTGCATCATCCGGGAGTAAGCCACAAAATGCAGATTATGCGAGTAGTACGCCAGCGGATACATCCCTTGTGCTCCCGACCGCGCCACATACTGCCGGTCCACCTCCGAAGCCAGTTCGTTCACCTTCGCCGCCTTCTCGAACTCCCCAATCCGCGAGTAGATGTGCGACGGCATATGCACCAAATGCCCCGCCCCCGGAGTCAAAGCGCCCAGGCGCTCGGCACTCGGCAAAGCCCGCTCCGGCTGCGGAGAAGCCTCCACCGCATGAATGTAGTAATGGTTCGCCCCGGGGTGCATCGGATTCCGCCGTAGCACGCCCTCCAGCACGGCACAGATTTCTAAGGTGCCCGGTGCCGGTTCTCCCTCGGCCGTCCACAATTGCCACGGTCGCAGATCCATCTTCGCCTCGGCGTAAAGCGTGGCGGCATCGAGATCATCAGGAAACCGGCGCATCACCTCGCCCATCGCCTCCGCATAGCGCTCCCCCAGAGCCTTCCGGTCCGCTTTGGGATCCTTCGAATATCGCTGCGCCAACGCCGCGACGTAAGCCTGCTCCCCCGCCGGTGCCCGCTTGGCTAACGCCACCGCCTTCGCGATCGCCTCCCAAGCTTTCTCTTCCCGCTCCGGCATCGCCGGCAGATTGTAATTCGGCCCCAGGGCGTACGCAATCCCCCAATGCGGCATCGGCGACTGCGGATCCAGCTCCGCCGCCCGCGCAAACAAGCGAGCGGCCTCATCGTGATTGAAGCCATACAAGAGCGCCAAGCCTTGGTCAAAAAACGTCTGCGCCAGCTCCGACTTGGTCGCGATCGGATGGCTATGGCTCCCCATCCCCGCCAGCAGTTCCGCCGGCCGCCCCGCCGAAGAGTCGCCGTGCTGATGCTGGCCAAACAACGACCCGACCGATAATCCAATCCCCATCAACAAAGTAGTTCTGACCATATCTGTCCTCCGGATTACGCCACCCCGCTACCGAACGCCGCCAGAATCGCGCTGGCCGAAGCCCGGTTCCACGTTTCATTAACGGAGATCACGAACCGGCCATTCACGGGATCTCCCACCATCACGCCCCCATCCCGCAACCGCTCCTGAAATCGCTTCGGATCGCCCTGCCGCAGCCGCAGCCGAAACAGATTCGTCCCGTTCGGAATTCGGGAGATTTCGAATCTCCGGTCCTGCTCCAAACCTGCGATCACCTGCTCGGAAACCTTCACCGCCAAGCGGTAACGGTCAGAAAAACCGTCGAAGTAATGGTTGGCAACCGCCGCGAACGGCCAAGCGTGGCTCAGTCCTCCGCCAAACATCCGCCGAGCGTGAAACAGGTTTTCCAGCAAACTCCGGGGACCCGCGAGCATCGCTCCACTCGCGGCGTTAAAGTACTTATACATCGATACGTAAACCGTATCGAACAGCCGCGCAAACTCCGCCACCGGGATGCCACTATACGCAGCGGCCAAGTAAAGCCGCGCCCCATCCAAGTGCATGCCGATCTTCCGCTCCCGAGCCCAAGCGCTGATCCGCTCCATCTCGGCATAGTCGAAAACCTCCCCCGATTTCCGCCGCACCGGAGTTTCAATCTGAATCGCCCCCACCGGAGCGT
>JANODS010001360.1:0-2545 GCA_031412835.1 Acidobacteriota bacterium
TCACCGCGGCATTGTGCGCGTAGAGTCGCGGGTGGCTAACGGCGCGTTAGCGGGATTTTTCTTGGGCGTGATGTTCCTCGGCGGCCACCATCAGATCCCCACGTTGTTTGCGCTGTTGCTGGCGGGCATGTGGGTGACACGCCTGTGGATGCAGTTCTCGGTAGCGTGGCGGCCGTTCGTCGCCTTCGGGGCGATGTCCGTTCTGACGGCCGGGTTGCAGCTTTTCCCCGCGTTTGAGTACGGCGCACAATCCATTCGCTGGGTGGGATCGAAGAACCCCGTTGTGTGGGGCCAGAGCGTACCCTACAACGTCCACCAGGACGCTCAACATTCCTTTTTTCCATCCGGCTTGCTGGGCTTGGTGCTGCCCAACCTTTCCGAATATTCGGCTTTTGTCGGACTGGCCGTGTTTGCGCTCGCGCTGGTGGGCTTTGTTATCGGCTTCAAACGCCATGTCGCGGTGCCCTTCATCGGGATGATCGGCGTCGCCGGTATGCTCTACGCGTTCGGCGGATTTTCGATCTTTCACGGGATGGCGTATCTCTTTGTGCCGATGGTGGAAAAGGCTCGGACACCGGCGATGGCGCTTTGTTTGGCCCAGTTCGCGATCATCGTGCTGGCGGCCTTTGGTGTCGACGCGATTCGCGAAGATCGGCAGGCGATTCCGCTGCGTTGGATCCACGTGCTGACTGGCCTCGGTGCCATCGCGTGGATCGCGGTGGCGATGGCCGCCAGCGTTCGAGCACAGGCGGGACACGAGTACGAGCGGCCCGCGATTTTCGGGCTGATGGCGTTCGCGCTGGCCGCTTGGATGAGCGCTTGGCGCACTGGATCCATCGGTCCACGGGCGATGATGGCGGCGCTGCTGCTGGGGGTGTTCTTCGAAGCAGGTACCGTGGTTGGCCGCGATTTTCACCACCGCGAAGCGGCCGCCGGCTATCTCCATGAATTGATCAAGCATCGCGACCTGATCGGTTATCTGGCGGCGCAACCGGGTCTGGTGCGCGTGCAATATGACCCCGCCGCAACCATCCGATACAACACCGGCGATTGGGATGGTGTTCCGCAGTTTGACGCGTTCCTTGCGGGGCTGACCCGTAACGTGGCGCGATTGCAGGCGGCCGACGAGTTGAAGCCGGTGCTGCCGAAGATCTTCGCGCTAACGCATTTCGCGGGGCGCGAGGCAGAGCGCCCGGCGACACAAGAAGAGGTGTTTCAGTCCAAGTCCGGCGTGCGGCTCTATCGAAACACGGACGCGTTTCCGCGGGCGTGGATCGTCCACGAGGCGATCAGCGTTAGCGAAACGAACCTTGTGGCGACTCTCGCGAGCGGTTTAGATCTGCGTCGGCAAGCCGTATTGACGGTGCCGGTGCCGACCCTGGCAGCGTGCGGCGGCGACGCGGAAACGGTGGCGATCCGGCGATACGAAACGGACAGGGTGGAGGTTGACGCTACCTTGACGTGCAAAGGGATGCTTGTGTTGAGCGAGACTTGGTACCCGGGATGGACAGCAAACGTGGACGGTGCCGCTGCCACGATTTATGAAGCCGATGGGGCCATACGCGGTGTGGTGGTGGAGGCGGGCACGCACCGGATCACTCTTCAATATCGCCCGATGAGCGTATACGTAGGCGCGTTGCTGTCGCTGGTAGGTGCCGTGATTGGTTTGTTTCTGCTTGCTAGGGGGCGACAGAGACGGTGACTTGCATTCGATCAGACGCACCGGCGCGGTCGAGGGCGGTGAGGATGAGGGTGGTGGTTCTGTTGATGGGGGTGGCGAAACATTGGTTATTTCCGGGGCGGAGGGAGGTCGAGACGGACGGGTTGACGGTGACGCTGGCGGCTTCGGGGCGGGTGGAGTAGCAGAATTGGACGGGAGTCCCGGGGGCGACTTTGGGGCTGCCGACGATGGTGAAGTTGGTGATCAAAGTGGCGGAGGTGGAGGCGGAGGCGGGGGCGCCGACTTCGACTTCGATCGTCTGCTGGACCTGTCCGCCGGGACCTTTGGCGGTAAGGGTGTAGGCTGTGAGGCGGGTGGGGGTGACGGCGAGGCAACGGTTGAGGGCGGGTTTGAGGGTGTCGTCGTAAGGGGCGAGGGCGACTTCGGTTGCGTTCTCGGTGCCGTAGCAGAGGGTGGCGGCCGTGCCGCGGGGGACGGGGTTGGTGGTGGGATAGAAGTGGGTGATCTTCGGGGGGAGACGGGCGGGGGCGGGAGGGGGCTTAACCGGTTCGGCGCAGGAGATGGCGAGGAGGGGGAGAAGGACAATCGCTGTCTGTTTCACTCTCTTCAGTGTAAATGCTTGCGGGGCGGCGGATGTTTTGCTAGGCTGGTGATTGACCTCGCGGAGACGTAGCTCAGTTGGTTAGAGCGCCGGCCTGTCACGTCGGAGGTCGCGGGTTCGAGCCCCGTCGTCTCCGCCATTAATTTTTCTATGCATCCTGTGTCTGGCCCGAAGATTTCGTTAGTGAACGGGCCCGACTATCGCGAAGGTTACGCGAATAGTGTGCAGATTCGGCCCAATCTTTGGGACTTTTTGTTGATGTT
>JANODS010001361.1:0-9884 GCA_031412835.1 Acidobacteriota bacterium
GTTACGGTAACCATGTTCGTCACCCGACCGCCGACAGTCAGCGCAACCTCGGCCTTGTCCCGGCCCGCCAGCGAACGCGGAACCAGGACGAGGCGCTTCCTGCTTGGCGTTTTTGCAAGGGCCTCGGGAAGCGCTTCGTACGGACGAGTTCGATGTTGTCGCCGAGTTGGGCCCGAAGGCAGACCGGGTTGGCGTGATAGTGCCAATCACCGTTGACGGACTGGTGGCCGAAGCAAGTCTCTTCAGTCTGGCTCTCTTCGTAGTGGCAATCAACTGGCTGGCGGAAGGCCGAGGAAAAGGATGGTCATTAGTCTCAGGGTGTTCACTTCAACTTCGAGTATTCCGCCGAGTGTTCAAGCGTTTGTGAGCGAGAAAGGGAGAATTGTAAAGGCAGCGTAAATGTTCGCCGACGCGCTTCAGAGCGGAGTCTAATGGAAGAGGAGAATCATGAGCACGCCCCTGTTGGTGATTGATGATGATCAAAAACTTTCCGGCCTGATACGGGAGTACTTGGAGATCTTCGGGTATGCCGTCTCGCTAGCCCATACCGGTCCGGCGGGGCTGGAAGCGGCGCGCGGTGGGGAGTTTGCGGCGATCATTTTGGACGTGATGCTACCAGGAATGGATGGGTTCGCGGTCCTGCGCCAGATTCGATCCTTCTCTGATGTGCCGGTATTGATGCTGACCGGTTTGGGCGATGAGCCGGACCGGATCATCGGCCTGGAAAATGGCGCGGACGACTACCTGCCGAAGACGTTTTCAACCCGGGAACTACTGGCTCGTCTCCGGGCGGTGATTCGACGTTCGCAGGTGCGTCAACGAACGGCGGGAGGCGCGAAGCAGATCGTGGTGGGCGACTTGGAGATTGACCCGGACACGCGGGCGGTCACGGTCGGCGGGAAAGTCTTGGCGTTGACCCCGGTCGAGTACGAGATGTTGGCTACCCTGGCGCGGTCGGCGGGGCGGATCCGAACGCGGGAGCAGTTGCTGCTGGAAGTAGCGGATCGCGACTTTGAGGTGTTTGACCGTTCGATTGACGTTCATATCTCTTCCCTCCGGCGAAAGATGGGGGATGACCCGCGGGCGCCGCGATATATTCAGACGGTCCGCAGCGCTGGTTACCTCCTGTTGAAGCCGGGCGCGGAGCCGGTTGCATGAGACTGCGCACTAAGATCCTGTTAGTCGCTTTTACTAACATCGCCGTCTTAGTTTTCGGTGCGGTTCTATTCCTCACCTTCCAGTACGGATTCCGTTGGGAATCGGCCCTATTGAAGCCCGCCGAAGAGAACATCATGACCTTTTCCCGGTTAGTTGGATTTGAGCTCGAACGCGCCGGGCCGGAGGGTTGGGACAGTACCTTGGCCAGGCTCGGCCAGGAACATGGGCTCACCTTGCGCGTCGTGGGCGAGGACGGAGACGGAATCGCCGGATGGAAAGGGGCGTTGCCAGCGGCGGTGCTGGAGCGAGTTCGGGAGAGGCCTCCCTTTGAGGAACGAAAGGGGCGAAAGAAGGGTCCGCGCAACGGCCACCCTGTGTTCCTGGTGGCGTCGGATGGATCCCCGCCGGCGTGGATCGGGGTGCGGATGCCGATCGGCGATCGAGAGCGCCCTCCCCGGCGCGGCACTCTGCTGATGACGGCCCCGTCGTGGTTCGCGTTCCCTTTTTTCCCCAACGCAACCCCATTTTTGTGGGCGCTGCTGGGGGCGTTAGGTCTTTCGGCACTTTGTTGGTGGCCGTTGCTGAGCGGCATCACGCGGTCGGTGGCCGACCTAGCTACGGCAACGCGGCAGTTGGCGGAAGGGAAGTTCGACGTTGCGTTGACGCACGACCGGCGTGACGAATTGGGCGATCTCTCGGCGGGGATCAATCGGATGGCCGAACAGTTGCGCCGGTTTGTCCATGGGCAGAAACGTTTCCTGGGAGACATCGCGCATGAACTGTCGTCACCGGTCGCCCGCCTGCAGTTCGCTTCGAGCATTCTCGAGTTGAAGGCCGACGCGGCGCTGTTGCCGCATGTTACTAAGGTTCAGCAGGAAGTGGCGCACATGTCGTCGCTGGTCAACGAATTACTTACATTTACGAAAGTCGGCTTACACCCCGCCGAGGTTCAACTCAGCCCGGTGAATGTGAGCGAGTTAGTGGCGCGAGTCATCGAAGTAGAAACGGCGGGGCAGGGGCAGGTCGTCTCTTCGATCGATCCATCGTTGCAGGTTCGAGCGCAGCCGGAGTATTTGAACCGCGCGGTTGCCAACCTCGTGCGCAACGCCATTCGGTATGCCGGGTCGGCGGGTCCGATTACCGTCTCGGCGGAGCGAGAGGCCGGGCTAGTGCTCCTCCGCGTGACCGACCGCGGGCCGGGCTTGCCAGCCGATCAGCTTGAAAAAGTCTTCGAGCCGTTCCATCGCGTGGAGGCGGCGCGGGGCGCGGATTCGGGCGGCGTGGGCCTTGGCTTAGCTATTGTCAAGAGTTGCGTGGAGGCCTGCGGGGGAGTGGTGGTTTGTCGGAATCGCTTACCGGTGGGATTGGAGGTGGAGTTGCGATTTGCAGCGCTTCCCGATTGATTCCGCGCATCATGCCGCTAAAGACGATGCCGTGAAGCGGCACGACGGCATACCAATAAAGCAATCCGAAGAGCCCTCTGGGCTGGAACAGGGCGGTTTGGATCAGGACGCTCTGGCGCTCGCTGACCGGTTCGATGCGGAATTCGAGCAGCGCTTCGCCAGGCAGTTTCATTTCGGCTCGCAGGGCGAGGCGACGATTGCTCTCGTACCCCACGACCCGCCAGAAGTCCAGAGCCTCGCCGTAGCCCACTGATTCCGGGTCCCGACGGCCCCGGCGCAGACCCGGCCCGCCGACCATACGATCCATTGCTCCTCGGATCTTCCAGAGCCAATCAGCGGCATACCATCCGTGCCCGCCGCCGACCCGGCAGACGGCACGAAACGTCGCCGGGGCCGGGGCGTCAATGGTGACGCGGCGAGAGTCCCGAAAGACGGTGCCACCGGCCCAGTCGGGGTCGCCCGGAATAGGTCCGGCCATCGCCCAATTGGTCTCGACGCTCTTCTGGGCGATCTTAACCAAGGCGGCCTGAATAGCGGCCCGGACGGTAAGCAGCGGCTGCGGGATCAGAGCGATGATACGATTCTCCCGACAGACGACCGGATTTTTTAGTCCTTCCGCCAAGGGCTTGGCGATGTCCTTGCTAAGTGGGGTGACAAGATGGATCCAGTAGGAACTAAGTCGAGGCGTGAAGAACGGGATTGGGATGACCCAACGAGGCGGTAAGCCAAGTTCCTCGGCCATGATCCGCATGATTTCGAGGTAGGAATGCGCCTCTGGGCCGCCGATATCGTAGACTTGGCCGCTGGTCGCCGGGACGCGGAGCACTCCTGCCAAGTAGCCGATGACGTTGCGCACGGCAATCGGTTGGCATGGGGTCGTCACCCACTTGGGGGTGATCATCACTGGCAGACGTTCCACCAGATAACGAACGATTTCGAACGAGGCCGAGCCAGAGCCAATGATCATGGCGGCGCGAAGAACGGTGACCGGGACGCCTGAGGCATCCAGCGCGACTTCCACCTCCCGGCGAGAGGAGAGGTGTTTACTCAAGGTCGGGCCCGTTTCTCCAAGACCGCCGAGGTAGATGATCCTTTCGACGCCCGCCGCCCGAGCGGCGGTAGAGAAGTTCAAAGCGAGTTGCCGGTCTTGGTCGGCGTAACCGCTCCCCGCCGAAGTCATGGAGTGGACGAGGTAAAACGCAGCCGTGCATCCAACGAGCGCCTCGGTCAGCGAAGCGACATCCGCAAGGTCAGCTAAGCGAATTTCAACACCATCCGTTTCGGCCCAAGTGCGTTCACTCAATTTTTTCGGGAAGCGTACGAGACAACGAACGCGGTACCCTTCATCGATTAAATGAGGGGCCAAACGGCCCCCGATGTACCCGGTGGCACCCGCGATCGCGATGAGTTGGCGTTGATCAGACAATCGAGATGGTGACCCACCTCCACCTTACTTGAACAGAGGCATTGGTGGGGAGTAAGTGACGGAAAGACCAGAAGAGGCGGGCAAAGTGAGCCGCCGAATGAAAAGTTGCGAAACTGGCGAGGAAGCGGAGTCGCTGACCCGTCAGCCGGAGCTGATACCCTTCATGCTCGATGAGCAGGTTGAGTTCAAGACTTGCTGGAAGTGGAGGCATCCTTCGTCCGAATGATCATCGTGCCACTGATTTTCCACTTGGCATGCTGGGCCGTTTCCGAGGCCGAGCTGGGGACATGGATTTCCATGTTTTGGAACTCGTAAGTGATTTCAGCACCACGACCGGTCAGCTTGTCCCAAAGGCCGATGGCGAGGTCCGGCCAAGTTTGGGTATCGGGAGAGTTAGCGTTCATACGCAGACGGATGAAGGGGTGCGTGGGATTGATGCAAAAGCTTGGCTGAGCTGACCGAACAGTAAATTCGCGGACTGTGTGAAGACGAGACGAACTTCGAGACTCTCGATAATGAGATAGCCGTAGGAGCCGTCGCGGCGCTGCTGTGTGGCCAACCACGCGGCCCCGTCGGAGACGAGCCGGTCGGCTGGTCCGACGATGGCAAGCAGAGCACGGAGGGCGGTGGAAACCTCGTGAAGATGGTAGGCGCGGATGGCTTGCCGGAGTTCGCCGGCCAGCCGGATGATGGTCTCTTCGCGAAGGGCGGAGCTTGCCCAGAGGATGCGGTCGGGCTCTCCGGCGGTAAGTGCGATTAGGTCAGCGGCCGACGGAGGCTCGCTGAAAGTAATGGGAGCATAGTAGGCCAGCGACAGGTGTCCGTGGGCGGCTAGTTGCTTGGCGCTGGCGTAAGTTCTCGGATCCGATGGCAGCATGTCGGGGTCAAGTCCGGGGATGGGGCAGCCGAGCGAGACGAGCGTTTCGGCACCGAGTGCACGCGGGTCGGCATCGGCCAGATGTCGGGCCACCCAGTCGGTAACCCAAGGCGTCCGCAGAGGGCGATCAACGGCGGGGGTAAGGGTGACGGGGCAGAGTGGCGCTTTCGCCATTAGGCTGGCAAGGACGCCGACAATCGTCGTGTGATAGGCCTGCTTCCAGGCGAAGTAGCCGGGCGGATCGGTGGGTGCGGGTTGCACGACTCCGGGAGGCCCGGGGAGATGGCCGTCGGGCTGCTGCATGCTAGCGAGCAGGTTCCAGCCGGCAGCGGTGTTGGCGAGGCCGTACGGCAACGCGCAGCAGAGAAGTTCCCCCGCGAGATCGGCGTTGCGCTCGGCGATGGCGAGGCGAAGGAGGGCTTCGAGGATGGCGGGAACATCGGCGGAAGTGGTGGCCGGGCGCTGGCCGAAGTCGGTGAGATAGAACAGCGCGTGGGTGATCGCGTAGACGTCGCTATCATTGAGTTCGACGACATTGGGAGATTGCGCGAGGAGCGTCGAGAGATAGGTCTCGTCGAGCTTCGATCCAGCGCCGGGGTCGAACCCGCTGATGAGAAGGAAGTGGAGCAGATCCATGCGGCGGTAAGGGAGCCGTTCGGCGGCGGTGGCGTAGCCCGTGGCGAGGCACTGCTCTACAACGTGTGCAAACTCCGGATTTTCGCGACCGCAAATGCGGAGGGCGGCAAAGGTTAGGGCATAGAGCAGAAGCGCTCGGGGATCGCGGGCCGCTGCTTCAACGTACGCGGGACGTGAAGCTACTTCTTCCACGGTGTCGAGCAGGGCGAGCCAGTCGGGGGTCAGCGGGGCGGGGTCGAGGCGGTGGCGGTAGGCGACCAGGAGCGCGAGTTCCACGACGGCTTTCTTCGCGAAGAGTTGGTCCTTGGGGATACGGAGGGAGGGGTCAAAGAAACCTCGGTTCGCGGCCAACCAGGCGATAGCTTGGGGTTCGTTCCACATGTTCAGGATCTCCAGTAGAAAAGGGTCTGGACCCGCGCGGTAACGCGGGTCCAGGGGAGTGGGTTATTGCGGGCCGGGATTCGAGATTTGGTCCTGAATCTCTTCGGCGACGACGAGGACGTAACGCTCCCAGGCGAGCACGTAGCCGGCGACTTCGTCCAGTTTGGAGACGGAGCCGACGACGCGCTCGAGGGGCATCTTCAGATCGACAAGTCCGCTTGCGGTGAGAAATTCCATCGCCTTGCGGGCCTCAATTTTACGGTTTCGCTTTTCAGCCATTGTGTTGAACTCCTTTTCAGATACTGTGCAATCGATCCTCGAAAGCACTTGCCGGTATGTGGAGCTCAGTGCGAAAACGTTCTGTCGGTTTTTTGGGGTCGCTCGAATGAGAGCGGCCCTCAAACCTCGTTGAGAGGCTGCGTGGCGTCGCCGAATTGCGGCAGACGCACGTTCATTTTGTCCATCATCGAAAGATACAGACGACACATTTGGCGTTCGGGCTTTTCACGATAGTCGAGGACGCGTCCGCCCTGAATCCGGCCGCCAGCGCCTCCCATCAAAAGCGCCATCGGCGGGAAACTCCTTGGCCGGGTCGAGGCTGGGGACGTCGGTAAGGTCGCGGATCGTGAAGGTGTACTCGGCGTTGTTGAGCCGACGAAGCACCACCGGTCCGGGATCTCCGGCCCTCGCCTGGGCGGCCTGCGCAAGCACCCCGCGGACCCAGCTCAGCAAGCGAGCCCGCTCCGCCGCCGCGGGCTGAGGCATGCCCTTTGGAGGCAGCTCGCCGAGGTTCACCTGGTCCACGACCGCCTGCCAAACCTTCGGATGCTTGAGCACCGCGGAGACCGTCGCGAAGCGTTCCAGATCAAGGTCGCCTGTGTGCTTGGCCGTGGAGTGCAGGCCAGGCAATACTTCTGCACCAGGGCAAGTTCGGCTTACCCCGTCAGACAACAGACAACAAGCGCTAAGGCAGTCCTGACGATAACCATGTCGACTGCCATTTTACATGCGGATTAGAACCCGATCTTCAACGCTAACTGGAACTGCCGTTGCGCACCGAAATCACCGCTGGAAACTGCCCCGGTGATGGTGCCGAAGGTGGGGCTGGCCGCGTTGCCAATGGGCAGCAGGAACGTAGCGCGGTTCGCCAAGTTGAATGCCTCCACGCGGAATTGTGCCGAGATCCGTTCGGTGATGTTCACCTTGCGGAAGAAGCCGACGTCGACATTGAGAGAGGTGGCACCGCGCATCGTGGACCGGCCGACGTTGCCGAATGTGTTGATCGAGTTGATCTGCCACGCGGGAGTATCGCCGACTTGGCAGTTGCGCCGGGTGCCGTTGGCGAGCAGGGTGCAAGGGTTGAACCAACGGTTCGGGCCCGGGTTCGCAACCCGCCAATCGCCGATCACATTGGGCCGATCAGCACCACCGTCGGTGTTGCTCTCGTCGCGACCGGAGGTGATGGTAAAGGGTCGACCCGCCATCGTCGTGAAGATACCGGTGGTCTGCCAGCCGGACAGGACCGCCTTCAGGAAACGGTTGTTGCCAGCGACCTTGTCAAAGGGCAGCGTGTAGACGGCCGACAGGACCAGGCGATGGGGCGAGTGGAAGGTGGAGACACCGCGTTCCGCACCCAGGTTGCGCGCATTTTGCGCAAAGGCCGGAGCCGCGTCGTCGCTCGTGGCAACGCCAGGGGTGTAGTCGATGGACTTTGACCAAGCATAGCTGGCGAGCAGGCTCAGGCCGGCGTCGAAACGGCGTTCCAAGCGCGCCGCCAGCGAGTTGAAATTGGAGTTGGCCCCCGAGGTGATGAAGCCCCCGGAGATGCCTCCCCAGCCGGGGTAAGGACGGCGGCTGTTGACGGCACCCGCGCCCGGGATGGCTTGGTTGATATTCAATCCAACCGGCAGCTTACGGCCGATGGAGCCCATGTAGGTGACATCGAGAACGACGTTCCGCAGCAGTTCGCGCTGCACGCCGAAGCTGTATTGCTGAATGTAGGCCGTCTTAATATTGCGTTGAATGCCCGGGACGACCGGCGTACTGGTGGTCAGGTTGAACATGTCGCGCAGGTTCGTAAGAAAGGGCGGAGAGAACGGACCAGCCTGTTGAGCCTCGCGGAACGGGGTGCTGCGCGACAGCGGCGTGATGCCGTTGCCGACCATCTGAATGTCGTAGAACATGCCGAAACCCGCGCGGATGACGGTCTTGCCGGAGTTCGCCGGACGCCACGCCAGGCCAAGGCGCGGCGCGAAATTGTTGCGGTCTGTCTGGTACACTTGGCGGCCAACGTCGGCGCGGCTGCGGACCAGAACTTTACCGCCCGGCCCGAGGTACGCCTCGCGGCCCCCGGCGACGATGAGCGTGTTGGTGGACGGGTCAAAACTCGATAGCTTGTCGACCCGCTCGGTCAGCGCGGGATAAAGCTCGTACCGGATGCCCAGGTTCAGCGTCAACCGCGGAGTGATCTTCCAATCGTCCTGGAAGTAGGCGCCGGAAGAAACGAGCACCGCGTTATGGAACGGTTCGCCCAGGGCACGGCTGGCTTGGAAGGGCAGCCCGATCAGAAGGTCGGCGACCGAGTTCCCCGTGTAGCGGCCGTCGAAGCTGAAGCTGCCGCGACCGGTGGACGTGTTGAAGGAGTTGAACAGGAAGCGAAAATAGTCACCGCCCATTTTGAACGTATGGGTGCCTTTCACATAGGTCATCGTGCCCACGTAGTGATACGTGTTTTCAGCGCGGCCCTGGGGCTGGTTGGTGCCGCCGCCGATGCCGCCGAAGCCGGTGATCGCGACCCGTGGGGCACCGTTGTTGAACGGCGTTTTGCCAACGTCGGTCAAGCCCTGGATCCCAAGCCGATTGACGACGTCGACATCGTAGTCTTCCTGCAAGTTGAGAACCTTCAGACGCGAGTAGCCAACGCGAACTTCCGACATCCATTGGGGGGAAAAGATATGCGTCCAGTTGGCCACCGAGTGCTGGGTTCCAGAGCTGCCGAGAGTGCCGTAGCCAGGCAGGCCGACGCCCGCCAACGGCGACCGGCCGCCGCTATCCTGCCACTCGTAGACCAGGTAGG
The DNA here is from genome assembly GCA_031412835.1 of Acidobacteriota bacterium. Lineage (GTDB taxonomy): Bacteria > Acidobacteriota > Terriglobia > Bryobacterales > Bryobacteraceae. The sequence goes on from JANODS010001361.1 coordinate 8,958, forward strand.
CGCTGTCCTTTTCCGAGAACCGATGATCACCGCGAACCATGAATTGGTGGCCTTCGTTCTTGGTGGCCGCCGCAGTGGTGAAGTTCTGCACACCGGTCGTGTTGGGCTGCGGATAAAGCGCCAGCAGCCCTGCGCCTTGCGGGCTCCAAGCCGACTGCGGAATCTGGTTGCCCGGGAACGGGGTGTTGCCGTTGCGGGGGTCGCGCAGCGGGGCCGTCAGGGCGCTGAAGTCGCCATTTCGAAAGGCCGTCGTAGGCAGATTCGCGCGACTTGAATCCTGCTGGCCGCGGAGCTGTCCTTCATAGCCGAGGAAGAAAAACGTCTTGTCGCGGCGCAGACGGCCACCGGCTACCGCACCGAACTGATTTCTTCGGAAGGGCGGTTTGCTGGGCGAGAAAAAGTTGCGGGCGTCGAACGCGGAGTTCCGGTGGAACTCCCACAAAGAGCCGTGCAGATCGTTCGCGCCGGACTTCGTCGTAACCATCACCTGGGCGCCAGAGGCCCGGCCATACTCGGCGGAGTAGGTTCCCGTAAGTACTTTGAACTCGCGCACGGAGTCGAGAATCGGCGTATGGCTAGCTCCGTCAGAGGCCGAGTTGTTATCGATGCCGTCCTTGATGTAGAGATTGGAAACCTCGTTCGCTCCGGCGATATTCAACCCGCCTCGGCTCGCGTTGGCCGAGCCTTGAACCGCCGGCAACACGTTGGGTTGCAGGGCGGCGAGTTGGAGATAGTTGCGCCCGTTCAGCGGCAACTCGACGATCTTCCGCTGCTCAACCACGCCGCCAATATTCGAGTTGTCCGCGTTGATCAAAGGAGCCGTTGCTTCCACCTCGATCGACTCGGTGACGGCACCGATCTTCAGGCTGATATCGACGCGGACATCCTGGCCGGTCTCGAGCACAATTTTTCGGACCACCTCGCGGC
>JANODS010001362.1:0-9551 GCA_031412835.1 Acidobacteriota bacterium
AATGCTCTTCATTTCGTCAGGTTCTCAAACCAATAGCAACCGCCCTTGCCGCCCACCACGATATCCAGATCGCCGTCGCCATCAATATCGCCCACCGCGATCTGCATCCCCGCCCCGGCCATGCCCCCATAGTCGATGATGTGCCGCACCCATTCCATGCGCGTCCCATCGGTCGTCCGCTGATACTCATACCAGTAAATGCCCAGCGAATCGTTCACGCCCGGCTCATGGTCATGCGCGAACAACCGCTTCCCCGCCACCAAATCTTTCTTCCCATCGCCATTCAAATCCACCAGCGCCGTCGCATGCGCCTGGCTCCAAACATCGTCGACTTTCTGCTCGTTGCTGAATTTGCCGTCGGCCCCTTGCGTCAGCCAGTAGATCCCGAAATCATGCGCATGGGGCCATAAAATGTCGTTCTTCCCGTCGCCGTTCACGTCCAGCGCATACATGAAGCCGGTCGCCTTCTTGATGTCCCAATCGGCGTGCTCGGTCCAGTTCGGCGCCTCCAGCCAACCCTTCGGCGTAATGATGTCCGTCTTCCCATCACCGTTCACATCCCCGGCCCCAATCCCGTGGCCGAAGTTCTTCTCGTTCGCCACACGCTTCTCGAACTTGCCCTTCACAAACTCGTAATAGACCGTCGGCCCCTTGCCCCCGAACTGCGGCAAGATCTCATTGGCCTTCCCGTCGTTATTCAAATCGACGAAGAACATGAACTCGACGCTATTGCCTTCGTCGATCAGATGCTCTTTCCATTCGCCCGTTTTGCCCGGGTTCTGAAACCACGCGATTCTCTTCGTAAAGTAAGAGCAGCTAATCACATCGACTTTGCCATCTCCGTTCACGTCCAGGATCAAGTCCGTGAAGTTATCGATATAGTTGTTCAAAAAGCCAACAGTCCGAAACTTGTGGCTCTTCCATTTCTTGCCCGGCAACTGCTCGTGCCAGTATTCGCCGTTAACGACGTCCATCCGCCCGTCGCCATTGATATCGGCCATCGCCGCCGTCTCATTGGCTCCGTGGTGCAGTTGGTGCTTCCGAAACGGGATATCTTCATTGCGGCCAGCCCATAGGGCGGTCGTCGCAAGCAGGAGCAAAATATAGCGGGGCATCGCGACGATTCTATCGGAGAATGCCCCGCCGCAGCAGATCGGGCAAAATCTGCCGCCGCAAGCTCGGCGAAATCAGCGCCGTGTCGTCATCCGCGCCGAACCAAACCAGTTCCGCAATCTCACCGCTCGCCACCGGCTCATCGGCCAGCACGCCCGTATAAAGCGAGATGCTCACCCGTCGCGGATCCCCGGCCGCCTCATCTTCGTAGCGCCCGAAGTGCTCTATAGCACCTACCGTCGTCCCCAACTCCTCTTCGATCTCCCGCTCCAGCGCCTGCTCCTCGGTCTCCCCCCCGTCCGGCTTCCCGCCCGGCAGAATCAGCAGCATGGTGCCTCGGCTCTTACGGCAAAGCAGCAGCCGATTCTCTCGCACGATAAGCAGTCCAATTTTGAGAATCATTGCAGAATCGAAAAGGTCACTCACTTTTTACCACCGGCTCCCGGCGCGGATCCCCCGCCGCCTCATCTTCATAGCACCCATGACCCATCGTGGGCCCCAACTCCTCCGCCATTTCCCGTTCCACGACCTCCTCCCCGCCCGGCAGAATCAGCAGCGTCATCGCCCGGCTCTCGCGAATCATTGCAGAATCGGAAACGTCAGATAGTCGTGCGGAATAAACAGGCTGCCCTCGGTCGTCGCCACCGCCAGGCTCACCTTCCGTCCCGTCAACAACGCCTGCGAGAACTGCCCCGCAATCGCCGTCACCTGTGCCCCGGTCTCATGCGCAAACTCCAGCCGGAAATGGCGAATCCCCGCCGCCCGCCACCGGCTCAAATGGGCGCTCGCCTCCTGCGCCTCGGCCCCAAAAATCGTATTCCGGCAACCCGCATCGGCCAACACCGGATGCGCCCGCCCCTGCTGATCCCGCACCGCCACCTGATGCGTCTCGCAAGGCCGCCCGCAGTCTTTGTAGGATGTCCCCTTCGACAAAAATCGGCAAAATACGCAGTGCTCCGTATGGAACACCGGCAGATGCTGATACGCGATAGCCTCGATCTGCTCCGGCCCCACCCGCCGCGCCAAGTCCGCCACCTGCTCGGCGTTCAAGTCATGCGTAGGCGTAATCCGTTCCAAGCCCATCTCCAAAAACGCCGCCGCCGTCAACGAGTTCGCCGCGTTCAAACTGAAGTCGCCGACCATATTCGCCCGGCCCTGCAACGACTCCACCAACCCCGCCGAACGCACAAGCAACGGCACTCCCAAATTCCTCATAAACTCCGCCATCTTCTCCTCGCCCGGCTTTAGCACCCGTGGCGTCGCCACCCGCACCGTCAACCCTGTCGCCAACACCCGGTCCAGCGACGGCCGCAGCCCGTACAAGTCCAGATAGTCCAGCGTGATGCTCGCCGGAGCCAACGCCATCGCGGCTTCCAACTGCTCCGGCGTCCTCACCAACAGGTGCAACTGCGGCGGCCCGCCCACCGCCACCCGCGGCGTCACCGTCAAGGCCACCTCGCTAATCACCGCCGTCGGCCGTTCCGCCTGCCGCTGCTGTAACTGCTCCACCGCCTGCCGACGCACCGCGTTCAAAAGCGATACCGGCACGAACGGCACCCCCTCCACCGTCAACTCCACCGCCCCCAGTTCGTACGCCGAAGTCCCCAGCCGTTCGAACTGCTCCCGTACCGCCGCCAGCGTCAATCCCCTGCTCTGCGCCGCCTCGAGCGAAGTCGGCGATTCCACCGTCACCGTCGTCGCCCCCACCGTCCAAATCGTCCGCAGCGGAGCGCCGACCCGAGCCTCCGCCAGCACGTCCACCCGCTGCTTATGAACCAGCGAGCCCTGCGTATAAGGCTTCGCCAGCTTCTCTAAATCGTGGTCATGCGTCCGCCAAACTAAATCTCCCGGCCGAATCCGACCGAAGTCAATCGCCCCATTGGCAAAGCTCATCTCTCCCTGAGGACTAATCCCGTAGACGTTCCCGCCCTCCTCCCGCTCCTGAGGGCTCCGCCAGTCGGCGGCATCAAACACCACCCCGTCCCCGGGCTTACAAGGCACCTCAAAATCCACCACCACAGCCTCGCCCAACACCCGGCTCACCGTCCCCAACCGCACGCCCCGATGCCGCGGCGACCGCCCCGAAACCACCGTCTGATGGTTCGTCCCGCTCAGAAAGTGCGCCCCCAGTCCCCGCGAATACACCTGCTCCAGCAAAGGCTTCTGCCCCGCCACCGACTCCCCGTCCACCGCCATCCGATACGCCCGCGTCGTCAGCGCCACGTACTCGGCGTCTTTATAACGGCCTTCAATCTTGAACGCGCTCACCCCCGCCGCCGCCATAGCACCAACATGTTCCAGTGAATAAAGGTCTCCCGGAGAAAGCAGATACCGCGCATCGCCCAACGGCTCCACCACCCCATCCACCAACAACTCGTACGGCAGCCGACAAGTCTGCGCGCACTGCCCCCGGTTTGCGCTCCGCCCGCCCCAAGCCTCGGACGAAAAGCACTGCCCCGAATACGCCACGCAAAGCGCGCCGTGCACGAAAATCTCCAACTCGCAATCGGTCGCCGCCTTAATCTTGGCGATCTCGTCGATCGAAAGTTCCCGCGCCAAGGTCACCCGCCGAACGCCCAAACGCTGCGCCAATCTCACGCCCTCGACGTTTGTAATGCTCATCTGGGTGCTCGCGTGCACTTCCAAATCCGGTGCCAACTCCCGTACCATTTTCAGCACACCGACGTCCTGGATAATCACCGCGTCCACGCCCGCGGTAGCGATCGCGCCCAGCACGCGTTTGGCTTCGCTCAACTCGTGTTCAAACACGAGCGTATTAAAGGTGACGTACCCCCGCACCCCGCGTTCGTGGAGGGTTCGCATCACCTCTGGCAACTCTTCGAGCGAAAACCCAACTTTGGCACGGGCCGTGAAGTGCTTCAGCCCGAAATAGACCGAATCGGCTCCGGCTTCGACGGCGGCGCGCAACTGCGGCCAATACCCCGCCGGACTCATGATTTCAGGCTTCACCCCTCTAGGATAGCGCCCGCCCTTGTGTTAATCTAACGTTCAGGCGTGGCGCTATCGTCTAGTGGTTAGGACGGGGCCCTCTCAAGGCCCAGGCAGGAGTTCAATTCTCCTTAGCGCTACCATTCCTCTCTGATTGCCTAGGCGACCGCGAGCTCCCGAAATAGTCCGCTATCCGCCCGCCCCGGCTGCCGCTTCGGCATTGCAAACCGCCGATTCATCTCGAGCGCGTTCCAGAACGATTGCCCACCCGCGTCATTCGTAAAGAACACAAACGTCTTATCCGCAAACGCCGCCACGTCCTGGATCCGCGTCTGCCAACCATCGAGCTCCAACGCCGAATACTTATAGCCGTTGCCCCGCGAAGGCTGCCGCTCCTCAAAATCAACGAACCAGTCCGCCCGGTGCTTCCCATGCAGCCGCGCATACCCAATCGCAGAAGTCAGAAATGACGTCGCCGGCATCCCCTTGATGTGCTCGGGCTGATCGATGTTCGCAAAGCCAACCCGATAGTCGATCAGTGTCCCGATCGCTTCCGGGCACGACCAACTCGCGTGCCGCATCTCCGCCACCAAAGGAAACTCCGCAAACGCCCGCCGCAGTTGAATAAAATAGTCCCGATTCTCTTGCGTGAACCGAAACGACCACGGAAACGTCATCAACACCGCCCCCAACTTCTTTGCTCGCCGCAAAGGCCGCAATCCCTCACAGAACGCTTCCACAGCCGGAATCTCCAACCGCCGTTCGTGCGTGAATTGCCGATGCAATCGCGCCACAAACTGAAAACGAGGGTTCATCGCCGTCTTGTCCAGCCACAATTTCGCCAGCTCCGGTCGCGGCAGGCTCTCAAACGTCGCCGGAATCTCCGCCACGTCGAACCGCTCAGCCACAAACTGCAAGGGATGGAACCCCTTCGGCTTCCCCGATGGGTAAATTACGCCCTCCCATTGGGGAAAGTTCCAGCCGGAAGGCCCGACCAGCACGGGGGTACTAGCCGGTGTTAGGGAATTGGCGTCCAACTGAAACTTAACCATGGGAAGGAACCTCGCTCGCTGTCTTTGCTCTTTGTTCGCCCCCAGAATACGGCAGATTGGGCCTTCAGGTCAAGAACTATTTTCGCCTTTATTTCGCCGTCGAAAAAAAACGACCGAATCGTAACCTTGGCATCCGCCAAAACGCTATATCTGTAATCCCCGTTACGAAGGACGGGCGCGCACTCAGAACATCGAGTTACGCGCCCGTCCACCCCTCCAGTTAGTCAAACATCCCTTCATATAGCACGCTAGTTAAGTAGCGTTCGCCCGAGTCCGGCAAGATCACCACAATATTCTTACCCTTCATCGCAGGCTCCTGCGCTATCTTCAACGCCACCGCCGCCGCCGCGCCACAAGAGATCCCGCACAGAATCCCCTCTTCCTTAGCCAATCGCCTCGCCATCTCCACCGCCTCTTCGTTCGACACCGGCTCGACACGGTCGACCATCGACAAATCCAACGTATCCGGCACGAACCCCGCTCCGATGCCCTGAACCTTATGCGGCCCCGGCTTTACCGTCTCGCCCTTCAGGGTCTGACTGATCACCGGGCTATTCGTCGGCTCCACGGCCACCGACAAAATATCCCTCCCCCGCGTGTTCTTGAAGTATCTCGAAATCCCGGTAATCGTCCCGCCCGTTCCGACCCCACAAACCAGGGCATCCAGATTTCCATCAAGATCGTTCCAGATCTCGGGCCCCGTCGTTTGCTCATGAATTGCGGGATTGGCCGGATTCTTGAACTGCTGCAGCAGCACGTAACGATTCGGCTCGCGGGCCGCCAACTCCTCGGCTTTGGCAATCGCGCCCTTCATCCCCAGCGGACCATCGGTCAGCAGCAGAGTGGCGCCAAAAGCCTTCAAGACCTTCCGCCGTTCAATCGACATCGTCTCCGGCATCGTCAGCGTAATCGCGTACCCACGCGATGCCGCGACGAAGGCCAGCGCAATCCCGGTATTCCCACTCGTCGGCTCAATCAATTCCTTTCCCGGCGTCAGGATCCCGCGCTTCTCGGCGTCCCAAACCATGGATGCCCCAATCCGGCATTTCACCGAATACGCCGGATTCCGGCCTTCAATCTTCGCATAGACGGTGGCCCCGCCCGGCGCGACCACCCGGTTGAGCTTGACTAAGGGTGTATTCCCAATTGTTAGTGAGTTGTCCTGATAAATCATAAGTCGACGTCCTTCCGTTTAAATGTCCCAGTTGGGAATGTACTTTCCTTGACGCTCTCTCCAGCGCAGCGCGAGTTCGGCCATCGTAGTCTGGTCGATTACGTCGGAAACCGCCTGCTCCACCTTACCCCACATCTCCGTGAAGGGAGTTTCCCCGCGCCGTTTCGCTGATCCGATCGCCCCGTTGCGACTGCCGTCGATATGGCGAATCACCTCGCCAATCGTGATCGCGTCCGCCGGCCGGGCCAGCAAATAGCCCCCATCAGCCCCGCGCCGCGATTCGACGAATCCGCCCTGCTTCAATCCCGCCAGGATCAATTCCAAAAACTTCTGCGGAATCTTTTGACGACGGGCAATTTCGGCGATCTTGCTCGGGGTTGATCCGCCGTGGGTGGCAAGATCGAAGAGCGCATGCAGGGCGTATTCACCCTTTACAGAGATGGTCATGAAAGAGGTAGTGGAGGAATCCCTAATTCCTAGTAGGGATTATACTATTTGCCCACGCGTTACACGGTGGCGGCTCGACTGGCCCGCAGCGGAACACCGCGAATGGCTAACCCCTCTACGAGCGACGCATGGTACGCCGGGTCCAGCAAGAAGCCTCCCTCGACGTAACTCGCCAACCCGCGATTGCTCAGCAACAACAGCAACTGCGTCTCGCCCGGGCTCAATCCTTCGTCCGGAAGCCGCGCCAACCCGCCCGGAGCCACCTGTATCTTCCGCAATAAATCCCGCGCAAATACCTGCGCGTCCAGCGAATCCAGCGCCGCGGCCCCACTCGCCCACTGCGACTCCGGCGCACCACTGCTAACGAGCGCTATCAAGATAATAATCACATCGATGAACGCCGCCAACGCAAGCGAGAAGACATGCCGACCCGTCGGCGCGCTAAACAACTCCGTAAACGCCAGCATAAGGTCTTCCTGCCCAGAGCCCGTCTGGTCAACAAATTCGGCTAACGACGGCACCGCCGAGCGAGCCACCGCTCCGCTGTGCAGCGTGGCCGTCACCTCGGCCCAAGGGATGCCATCGTAGGCCTCATGGAAGCCCCTTAGCTGCTCCGCACTCGCGTCCGAAGGCTTCGCCCGGCTCCGCCATTGCACCAGCCCCTGGCGCGCCCCGTCGATCTGAGCCTGCGTCTGCTGCGCCAACCGCGTATAGCGCGCAAACGCCGAGTAGCGGGCCCCCTCTCCCGACCCTTCCCGGCCCTGCGCCTCCTGCGCCACCGCTTCCCTCACCCTAGCCAAGTACGGGTCCGCGTCCACTGCCTTCGCCAAGTATCCAACCCGCTTCTCGGCCTCGGTCATCTCTTCCAGCGCGATCACATGTTTCCGCGCTTCCCCGCTGGCCGCCGCCAACGTTTCGTCCGTCTTTTGCGCCGTCGCCGCCAGGCGATCGAACAACTGGCGCTGCACCAGCGCCGGCCGCTCCCGCTGCGCAAACCACGTGTACAAGCTGACGTAGGAAAACGCGACCGAAACCAAAGCCGTAATCGAATACACGACGATAATCTGTGTCCGCCGAGCCCGGTGCGTACCCAACAGCCAAGCCGTGAACAGCAGCGCGCCTTGCACCCCAAGGGAGGCCAAAAGGGCAAACCATCGCGAGAGGTAAAGAGCCATGCCTTCGAACGTCGTGTACCAGCTCACGACCGAAAGCAAAACACTGACAACAAACAGTCCGCGGATCATTTGCACATCACTACGCAACCGATCCGCGAAAAGTTCAGGGCATTTCTAATGCCACTGCCAGTTGTCGGGCTGCGACTGTCGACGCGGCACCACCCGCGCCGTCTTGCAAATACCCTCAATCTTCGCCATCACCGCCGGATTCTCCGCCGCTACGTTCGTCTTTTCGCCCGGATCCTTGCTGAGGTCATACAGCTCCAACGTGCCCTTCGCCTGCGGACGCACCGCCTTCCATTTCCCCATCCGCACGGCCTGCATCGGGACCTCGTCCAACGGGTCACCCTTCATGGACGTAAACTTCGGCAACTCCCAATAGAGATACTCCGGCTGCACCTGCTTGCCCTTGCCCGTCAAGGTCGGGACCACCGAAACCCCATCAATATCCGGCGGCGTTTTGGCGCCCGCCAACTCCGCCAGCGTCGGCAGCACGTCCTGGAACATCCACGGCTGCGCGCTCACCGCCCCCGCTTTGATCTTTCCCGGCCACCGCGCAATCATCGGCGTCCGAATCCCCCCTTCGTAAAAGTTCTGTTTATGTCCCCGCAACCCACCCGTTGAGTTGAAGAAGCCGCCATCGTTCCAAAGCGCCGTCGCGGACCCATTATCGCTGCAAAAAAACACGAGCGTATTCTCAGCCAGCTTTTCCTTCGCCAGCGTCTCCAGCAACTGGCCGACGTACCCATCCAGACGGGAAACCATAGCGGCATATGCCGTACGCGGCTTGGCTTGTCGCGCATAATGGTTCCTCGGATCAACGTAGGGCGTATCCTCCGGAAACTTCCCCTCGTAAGGCACCATCGAGTCTCCCGGCACGAGCAGTTCCAGATGGGGCAACGTGAACGGCACATAGCAGAAGAACGGCGTTTTCTTCTTCCCGTACTGCCGGAGAAATCCGTTTGCCATTCCCGCAATCACATCGTTGGCATACTGCGCCCCTGTCCCGCCCGGCGCGGGCTGCGACTCCTCGTCGTCAATCAGGTACCCCGGATATTGAAAGTGCGCATGGATCTGGTGCAAGTAACCAAAAAACGAATCGAACCCTTGCTTGGTAGGCACCCCGGTCGTCCCAACGTCGCCCAGCCCCCATTTCCCAAAGCAGCCACTCTTATAGCCAACGGTCCGCAGCACCTCCGCGATGGTCACGTCCTCCGGCAACAACGGCACCCCGCCCGTGTTCGCCCGTACCGACGTATGGCCCGTATGCTTCCCAGTCATCAATACGCTCCGCGACGGCGCACAAACCGTGCAGCCAGCGTAGGCCTCCGTAAACCGCATCCCTTCCGCCGCCAATTTGTCGATATGCGGCGTCGCAATCTTCGTTTGCCCAAAGCAGCCCAAATCGCCATAACCCAAATCATCCGCCATGATGAACAGGAAGTTGGGCGGCGGGGTCGCCTGAGCATGCGCCGCCACAGCCAAGGCGGAAGAAAGGAAAGTACGCCGATTCATTCCCTCTATTCTAGTAGCGTGCGACTGTCGGGTCGATCTCCAGGCTCCAGCGGTCGATTCCACCAGCCATCGAAACGCAGTTTGATACCCCTTGCGCCCGCAGCCAGTTCGCCACGTTCAAACTCC
>JANODS010001363.1:0-1980 GCA_031412835.1 Acidobacteriota bacterium
CGGCTGATCTAGAATCCGCGCGTTCTTCCCGTGGTTTGCCACCAAGTCCTCGTGCGCATCCCAGTTCACGCGCGGTGCCCCAAAATGCCCGCCATTGTACATCTGGATCACCCGCACGCCGCGCTCCATTAACCGCCTTGCGAGCAGGCAGTTATAGCCGTAATCCCGCATCGCGGGGTCGTTCAGCCCATAGCTCTCCCGCGTCGCCGCGCTCTCGCCGCTGATGTCGGTCACTTCCGGCGCCGCCAACTGCATCTTCGCCGCCAGCTCATACGCCCGGATCCGGCTCACCAGCGCGTCCTCCCCCGGATTCGCCGCCGCGTGCTCTTCATTCAACTGGCTCAGCAAATCGTAACTCGCCGCCTGGGCCTTCGCGGGCACCGCGGCTGGCGGACGCAGATTCATGATCGGCTGCTCCTGATTCCCAAACGCCACGCCCTGATGCACTGCGGGCAAAAACCCGTTGCCCCAGTTCGCTACGCCACACGGCGGCAACCCGCGCCGATCCGGCAACACCACAAACGAAGGAAGGTTCTCGTTCTCACTCCCCAGCCCATAACTCACCCACGAACCAATCGACGGGAACCCCTGAAAAATGAATCCTGTCGACATCTGGAACAGCGCCGGCCCGTGCGCGTTTGACCGCGTCACCATCGAATGCAGAAACGTCGTGTCGTCTACGCAGCCCGCCAAATGCGGCAGCAACTCGCTCACCCATTTCCCGCTCTTGCCATGCTGCGCAAACTGCCACGGCGACTTCATCACCGTCCCCCGCTTGCCGAAAAACGGCGTAATCGTGTTCGCCCCCTGCGTCTCTTTGCCGTGATGTTTCACGAGTTCCGGCTTGTAGTCGTAGGTATCCACCGCGCTCAACCCGCCCGGCAAAAAGATCATGATCACGCGCTTGGCCTTCGCCGCGAAATGCGTCCCCTTGCCCTGCAAAAGCTGCGCCAGCGCCAGCCCGGCGGCCCCGCCGCCCACGTTCCAAAGTAAGTCGCGTCGTGTCATGGAATATATAGAAACTCGTTCGTATTCAGCAAAACCCGGCAAAACAAAGCTAGCGAATGGTCCGCCGCGTATTTCCTGCCCAACGCCAACTCCCGCGCCGTCGGCCCCCGGCCCAGCACCAGCTCATACGCCCGTTCCACGCTCCCCGCCCGCCCCGCCAGCTTTTGCGCCTGCTCCCAAACGAACTCATCGTTCAACAACGTCAACGCCTGCAGCGCCGTGTTCGACGATGTCCGTTGCGGCGTCGCCACACTCGGATCGGGACAATCGAAATTGTCCATCATCAGTTGGTCCCCGCCCCGCACGTTGAACCGATACACGCTCCGCCGCCAAGTCTCCGGCCCCGGGTTGTCAATCTTTTTGAAGATGTACGATCCGCCCGACCCCATCTTATGCAGCGGAAAACTCGGCCCGCCCATCTCCAGCCGCAGCGTCCCCGCCGCCGTCAGCATCGTATCCCGCAGCGTCTCGGCGTCCATCCGCTTCAGCGGCATATGCCACAACAACCGATTCCCCGCGTCGATTCCAAACGCCTTCTCGTTATGCGTCGCCGCTTGCTGATAGGCCTGTGTCGATAGGATCTGCCGATGGAGCCACTTCAAACTCCAGCCATTCTCAACGAACGAAGCCGCCAACCAATCGAGCAGCTCCGGATGCGACGGTCGATCTCCCATCAACCCAAAATCGCTCGGCGTGTTCACGAGTCCATTGCCGAAATGGAAGTACCAAACCCGGTTCACGATCACCCGCGCCGTCAGCGGATTCGCCGGATCGGTCATCCAATCCGCCAGCGCCAGCCGCCGATCTTTCCCCTTAGGAAACTCGGCCGGCACCACGCCCAAGGCGCCCGGCTCCACCGGTTCCTTTTTCCGCGCCACGCTCCCCCGCTCCAAAACATACGCCTGATCCGGAGCATGCGGCACCGCCGCGTATAACTTCGGCGGAGCAGAGATCTTCGCCAAGGCAGCCTTC